>CAIYNH010000978.1 GCA_903927495.1 uncultured beta proteobacterium | reverse complement strand
TGAACCTGTGTGGCTTGATTGATACACCCGATTCGGGCGACATTGTGCTGGGCGGCAAGCTTGTCAATGGATTCAACGAAGTGCAGCGAACGCTGCTACGCCGGGATGCCCTCGGCTTTGTCTTTCAGAGTTTTAACCTTGTGCCAGTGATGACGGTAGCCGAGAACGTGGACTACCCGCTGTTCATTGCCGGGGTACCCGCAGCAGAGCGGCGCGAACGTGTAGCGGCCCAATTGAAAGCGGTGGGCTTGCAAGACCATGCCCAACATCGCCCCGACGCATTGTCGGGAGGTCAGCGCCAACGGGTGGCCATTGCCCGCGCTTTGGTTAAGCGACCCAAACTGGTCATTGCCGATGAGCCCACGGCCAGCCTGGACTCGCACACCGCTGACCAGGTGCTGGATCTAATGCGCGAACGCGGCCATGCTGAGGGGGCGGCATTTGTTATTGCCACCCACGACAGCCGATTGAGCCACCGCTGCGACCGGATCCTGTCATTACTGGATGGCAAATTGCTATGACTTCAATAGTGGCTTATGCCCGTCTTTATTGCAATGGAAGACAATTTTCCAATAAACATCAGGAGGTTTTATGAATTTTATGTGGTTCAAATTTGCGGTGCAAAACACCTTGCGCAACCGCCGCCGCTCGCTTGTCACCGCGTCCATTGCGGGGCTCGGTACGGCAGGCATTCTGCTGGCCGGGGGCTTTGCCTTGTCGACCTACCAGGGACTCTCGGAAATGGCGGCACGTAGCACCGGGCACATAATTGTGGCCAAACCGAACCAGTTTGACAAAGACGAAGACACCCCGTTGCAGCATGGTCTGGATGATGCGGACACTTTGCGAGCCAGTTTGCTGGCAGACCCGCAGGTGCGCCAGGTGCTGCCACGAGTCGAGTTCAGCGGTTTAATCAGCAACGGTGACAAGTCCACCGTGATGATGGCCACCGGCATCGATCCGGACAGCGAGTTTGCTGTGAAAGGTCCGTTCCTCACGGTCACGGCCGGCGAAGTGTTGGGTAACGAAGCCAAAGAGCCTGAAGTGATGCTCGGCGAGGGCTTGGCCAAAAGCCTAAAAGCCAAGCCTGGAAGCAGTTTGACGCTGCTGGCCAGCACCACCGACGGAGCCCTTAACGCCATGGATGTGCGGGTCAAAGGGCTGTTTTCCACTGGTGTACCTGACATGGACAAACGCTTTGTCTATACCGACATTGCCACTGCACAAAAACTGCTTAATACCAAACGGGTGTCAAGCCTGGGCATTTTTTTGGCGCGTATGGAGATGACCGAGGCAGCGCAACAACGGGTGGCTGCTGCCCACCCGCAGTTGAAAGTGCAAACCTGGCTGGATCAGGCATTTTTCTACAAAGCGGTGAAAGACTTGTACAACCGTATCTTTGGTGCCATGGGGTTGATCATCGGTTTGATCGTGGTGTTTGTAGTAACCAATGCCATGGTTATGGCCATCATCGAGCGCACCCGTGAAATTGGCACCCTGCGCGCCATGGGCACCCTGCCCTCGCAATTGCTGGCCTCGCTCGGTCTGGAAGGCATGGTGCTGGGTGGTGTGGGAGCCGTTGCCGGTGCTGTGCTGGCCATCACTGTCACGGTGTTTCTGCTGGTGGTGCCTTTCGATATGCCTCCACCGCCCGGTCAAACCAAAGGTTATCCGCTGATCATCACGTTTGATGTGTGGATGTACCTTGCCACGATGCTGAGCATGGTGTTCCTCACGGTATTGGCATCGACCTGGGTGGCCCGAAAAACCGTCAACATGCCAGTAGTTGATGCGCTGGCGCACACTTGACGGGTTCCTTAAATTACTCGAAATACAACAAATTTGATAGCTTCTAACGCATATCTGTGATGCACTAGAAGTCAAAACTGTATACATTTATAAAGCACACACTGGAACCATATTCATGAAATTTCCAACTATTTTCCTGCTCGGATTGGCACTGGCCGCAGGGGTAGCTTCGGCCCATGCCCAAGACCTGACAACCCTGCTCAAAGCCACCGACAAGTTCCGCATGAGTGCTGACAACCTGCAGGTGGAGACCCAGATCAATGTGCTCAATGCCGATGGCAGCGCCGACAAGGAGCGCCGCTACACCGTGTTTGCCCAAGCCAACCGGCAGTCACTGGTGCTGATGCAAAGCCCGGCCGAAAAGGGTCAGAAGGTGCTGATGCTCGGAGACGACTTTTGGCTGTTAATGCCAAACAGCCAGCGCCCGCTGCGCATTACCCCAATGCAAAAGCTGCTCGGCGATGCCTCTACCGGCGATGTCGCCACCATGAGTTGGGCCGACGATTACAGTGGCAAACTGCTGGGTGAGGAGCCTTGTGATTCGGCCAACGCACCCGGCAGTGCCCAAACGGCTACCACGCTGCAAAAACCTGTTTGTCTGCATTTGAGCCTGAACGCCAACCGCAAAGGTGTCACCTACCAGCGCATTGAGCTTTGGATTGGCAAAACTCGCCACGAGCCGATCAGGGCAGATTTGTATGTGCTATCGGACAAACTGGCCAAGCAAGCCAGCTTTGTTATGGACAAGCCCTCGGCCCCCACCATGGTCTTGGAGATGGTACTGACCGATCAAGTCAGCAACCACAAAACCACCCACGTCCGCTACCTGAGCCGCAAGGCACGCCAGGTGCCGACTGAGTGGTTGAATCCGATGTTTCTGGTGCGCAACCCACCGATTGAATAGACCATGAAGCCACTTCATTGGTATGCAATAGCTTTGGCGTGCACCTGTTCATGCGGCGCGCAGGCAGAAGGTTCCGACTCAATCAGTGGGCAGGTTAAATTCCAATTTGATAGCTATCATCGCAACGCTGACGGGCCTTTGGCAGCATCCAATGCCTTGCAAGCGGGCACAGTCGCAGGCCCCATTAACGGAACCAAACTTGAGACGGAACTGCACGCCAGTGGCCATGGCCTGACGGGTATCGTGACTTTGCAGCAGCAACACCCGCATGGCAACGCCACCGACAGCAATGCCTGGGTCAATGAGCTCTATGCCTCGCATGACGGGGGTGCCTGGCAGCTCAGCCTTGGCAAGAAAATTGTCGCGTGGGACGTGGGCTATGGATTCAGGCCAAACGACATGGTGCAACAGGAAGAGCGACGCGCGTTGGTCAGCAGCACGGCGCTTGGGCGACCGATGTTGCTGGCTGAGCACTTCAATGCTGACACAGCCTGGTCATTCGTTTGGGTTAATCCGACCGCCTCAACCCAGGCCATTGGCGCACAGGAGCCCGCCTTGGCAGCTCGCCTCTATCAGCGCCAGGGCTCAGTTGACTGGTATGGGTTTGCCCGTGCAGGGACGCGCACCGGAGCAAGTGTCGGCAGCGCCCTGGCCTGGGTGGCCAACGATTCACTGGAACTGCACAGTTCGCTGCGCTTCCTGAAGCGTGTGGACACCAAGACGTTTAACTCTGGCAACGCCGTCTTGGCAACCAGCAACCCCTGGCAGCCTGGCAGCCAAGAGAATGTCAGTCAACTGCTGATAGGAGGCACCTGGACGAATGAAAGCCAGTTAAGCCTGCTGGCTGAGGCCTGGTGGGACGGCAGCGCGCCCCCGGATTCACAGTGGCTTGACTGGGCGCAACGCAATCGCCAACTGGCCGCGCTCACGCCCCTGGCACCGGCAGCAGCGGTGGCTGGCAATCTGGCCTGGCAAGCCGAAAGCCTTGGGATGGCGAACAACTTGCGAAGCCGCAATCTGTTCATGCGCTTAAGTTGGCAGCACGATGCCTGGCAGCCGGCCCTGGATGTCCTCTACACCCCGGCCGATCAGGGGCGAGCGGTCACAGCGTCACTGACCTGGCAGGGCGACCGCTTGCAGGTACAAGGTGGTTTGCGCGTGTATGGCGGACCAATCGGGGCGGTAATGGCCCAATTGCCGTCACAAAGCGTGGCTTATGCTGGGCTGACCTGGTCGTTTTGAAGCAATTCAGGCGCTGCCACCACAAACTGCTCACTGGCCCAGGCACCCAGATCAATTTGCTTGCAACGTTCACCGCAGAATGGCCGAAACGGGTTGCTGGGAGCGTAAACACTGCGTCCACCGCAAGTCGGGCATTTGACAATTTTTGCGGTTTGATCTGCACCCAGAGGCGGCGCGGTCATGAGCACAATGCCAACTCAAAGGTGGTGTCTTCGGTGCTCAGGTGAGACCGGTTGTCGTCACCCTGACGCATCAGCCGAACGGACACCATCAACCGGTTGCCACTGATTTCGGGAACGAGCTGCTGAGACACCTCCAAAGCCAGGCGCAACAACAAAAAAGTGCGTCCTTGAGGCAGGTTTTGCTGAAACTGACCGCCATTGGCAATGACTTTTTGGGGTGCACCTGAATCGCGCAGCAGTTTGAGCAGCAAATGCACCGCTTCAGACAGCGGTGTCAGTGTGGCAGTCCATTGCACCAGGTCAGCCTGGCGCGTGATACCGGTCTTGTGCTGCCAAGCGTAATACGACGGCAGGTCAAATTCACAGGTACCACCCGGAATACCAATGCGACTGCGAATGCTCATCAGCCAGTCGTTTTCGGTCAGAGATTGGCCTGCCTTGCCGGGTTGGCTGCTCAATGCAGAAAAACATTGGTCAAGTTCGCCAACCACTTTGTCAAGGACAGCTTCAGCGATCGCCGGATTGCCACGGTAACCGTCGAGCGTGTGCTTTTGTTTGTCCAGATCTTTCAGCAAGTCGGACTTGAGATCGGCACGGGTTGCCACATCCATCACCTCGAAGATGGTGGCCAACGCATAGTGGTGATCCAGCGCATCAACCCGTGTCACCAGTTGGTGCAGGCGTAAAAACAGGTGCTCCAGTCGCAAATAGGTGCGAATGCGTTCTTGCAGGGGGTATTCGTAAAGGATCACGCTAGGTATGAATAAGTTCTGAATTCTGCCGCAATGATAGCCCGAAGTTAGGTGCCAGAGCCTGGATTTGAAGGTCTAATTCTTGCAAGGAAAGAGCGTCGTTGAAAATCACCGCATCCGCCGATTGCAACCGTCGCTGACGTGATGCCTGCGCCAGAATGATGGCCTCTACTGCACCTCGTTTCAAGTCGCTACGGCTCATGACACGAGTGATTTGTGTCTCAACGCAGCAGTCAACTACCAGCACCTTGTCAACTTTACTGCGCCAAGTGCCTGACTCAACCAGCAGCGGTACATCAAACACCAGGCACTGGTAACCCGCGCTTTGTGCAGATTCGGCGCGCTGCCAGGTGAGTTGACCTACCAATGGGTGAATAATGGCCTCAAGTTTGCGCTTTGCGCCAGGGTCAGCAAAAGCCAGGCTACGCATCCGATCCCGATCCAGCGCACCAGCGGGTGTGATGTAGTCAGCGCCAAAAGTGGCAGAAATGGCATCAAGGGCCAGTCCGCCGATGGCGGTCAACTCTCGCGAGATGGCATCTGCATCAATTACAGCCGCTCCCAGACTGGACAGAACCGCAGCGACGGTACTCTTGCCGCTGCCGATGCCTCCGGTGAGCCCGACAAACATCGGTCGAATCACCCCGCCAGCCCAACAACACTGAGTATGGCGTTAGGCCCGGCCACCATGGCGGTGAGCCCGGCTCCCGCCAGAAACGGGCCAAAGGGAATATACCCACCCTGGCGCAGACCACTGGAAAATTTCATGGCAATGCCAACGATGGCACCAATCACCGACGACATCAGAATGATCGGAATCAATGCCTGCCAGCCAAACCAGGCACCCAAAGCCGCAAACAGTTTGAAGTCACCGTAGCCCATGCCTTCTTTGCCGGTAACGAGCTTGAAAGCCCAATAGACCAGCCACAGTGACACATACCCGCCCACCGAGCCCCATACTGCGTCAACCAAACTTACCTGGGAAAGATGCAGGGCGGCAGCGATCAAACCCGCCCACAGCAATGGCAAGGTAATGTCATCTGGCAGCAAGGTCGTGTCCCAATCAATCATGGCCAGACTTAGCAATGCAGCGCCAAATCCGCACCAGACAAAAGCGCTTTGGGTAGCGCCCCAATGCCAACCGCAGTACCCAAACAGCAAGCCGGTGCACAACTCAACCAGTGGGTAACGCAAGCTGAACGGGGTCTGGCAACTGCCACATTTACCACGCAAAAACAAGTAACTCAGCAGCGGAATGTTTTCCAACCAGGTCAGTTGATGACCAC
>CAIYNH010000977.1 GCA_903927495.1 uncultured beta proteobacterium | reverse complement strand
GTATTGGGCAATGCAAAATTATTTTTATGGATTCCCTGCAGCTTTGAAATTTAAGGAGTGTTCAGTCCGAGTCTCCAATGAAGAGTTGCTGGACGGCACCGGACACCGCAATCTTGCCCTGCACCAGTTGGGCGCGGTGCTTGTCCAGACGTTTAAGGTCGTAGAGGTAATTGACCATCAGTCCATATGACTGCTTGAGTCCTTTGGACGATGGGTCCGCAGCCCAGTTAATGCGCTCCACGCGTGCTCCGTTTCCCAGATGAAAACGGGCCACCGGGTCAACGGGTTTTCCATCACTGAGCGCCTGCCCCAGATAGTGCGCGGCACAGCGCATGAGCATCTGGCGCACCACTGACTTCTCCGACAATTGCACATTGGCTTCGATAGCCGTCAAAAAGTGTGCAGCACCCGGGGGCTCGTAGCCCACTGCACGGCCCAGCGCGGCGCGCTCCTTCTCATCCAAGGTCTCAAGCAGGCCCGCAATATTCTTGACCAGCCAAGCCCGGAAACCGGGAATTGGCGAGAGCGTTGCAAAAGTCCTGAGCTTGGGAAACTCGTCCTTGAGCGCTTCCACCACCCACTTGATCAGCGAGTCGCCAAAGCTCACACCGCGCAAGCCCGCCTGCGTATTACTGATGGAATAAAAAATTGCCGTAGTGGCGCGCTTCAAATCTGAATCAGCCCCCAGTTCATCCAGCAGCGGCGTGACGGTGCTGGCTAACTGGTCCACCAAGGCTACTTCGACAAATATCAGCGGCACTCCCGGCAGACGGGGGTGAAAAAAGCCGTAACAGCGTCGATCACTGTCCAGGCGGTTTTTTACGTCGGCCCAACTCTTGATGTCGTGCACCGCTTCATAGCGAATCAGTTTTTCGATCAGAGAGGCAGGAGAATCCCAACTGATACGTCGCAGGTCCAGAAAGCCCACGTCAAACCAGGTGGAGAACATGTACTCCATCTCTACATCCAGCGCCAACAAACGCTTATCCTGTTTGAGGCAGGGTTGCATCTCCCCGCGCATATCCACCCGGAACTGGATTCCGCCAGGGTAGACGCTGAAGCGCTGGAGGATTCTGCGGCGCGGCGACACAGTGGCGCGGCGGTAGTTCACCTCCGCCACTGCTTCCTCCGGCGTACCGACAGCCGCGGCAAACTGAACTTGGGCTGCCTTAACTTTTTGGGGGTCGGCCACAAACTGCTCACTCATCAGCAACCACAGGTCGCGCTTTCGCTCCACCGTGGCACCGGCGTACCAAGCCGCAATAGCCTGTGCACGGCGACCGCCCTCCACTTCACTGACCCGTGGATCAATGATGCCTTGCAGCTCCTGCAGCGTGCGACGCATCGCGCGGGGTGATAGGGCCTCGTCCTTCTGGCGCAAAGTGGCCTTCAGACGCTCATGCGTGGAGCGAGAATGATGGTCATCACCACCTGTCTGTATTGAAGGCGCTCCTGATTTAATAGCTGCTTGCGCAGTGTTCTCGGGGGCTGGCGCGATATTTTGCTCTAAGCTTGTAGCGGGAAGCAACCGGGCGACGCTGCGACTAATCCATGTGGAAGGATTCATGCCAGCAACCTGCTTTTCTGCTCACGGGCCAATGCCCGAAGTGCCTCGCGCTGGCGCGACAGGTGCATCCGCATGGCGGCATCCGCCCCCTCGCTGTCGCGTGCGCGCAGTGCAGCGTAGATAGCCAGGTGTTCGCTCAGGCTTTGCTCCAAACGGCCGGGCGCATGCAATTGCTGCTGGCGCGCCAGTTTCAATATTTTGCGCAAATCGGCAATGGCCTGGGCCAGCCAGCGGTTGTTGGCCAACGTGATGATGGCCTCATGGATGATGAAGTTGGTGGCGTAGTAGTCGTTAATGCGTTTGGCCTGTGCATGCTGCTCCAACCGCGTGTGCAAAGCGTCGAGCGCGGCCAGATCCGCGTCGCTGGCGTTGCGGGCCGCTTCAAACGCACAACGCCCTTCCAACAACGCAATCACGGGAAAGATGTCATCCAGATCCTGCTCGGTGACCTGATTCACGAAGCAGCCCCGACGGGGTTCGTGACGCACCAACCCTTCTGCTGCCAGCACTTTGAGGGCTTCCCGCAAAGGTGTACGCGATATTTTCAGACTTTCACACAACGCAGCCTCGTCCAGAAAGCTACCCTGCTCCAGCTTTCCTTCAAAAATCTGACCCCGCAACAGGGCCGCTACCTCGTCGTGCAAGGAGTTTTGAACCAGTCGCATGGCAGATGGCGGGCTTGTTGACATTCGATATTTTCAATAATTACGCGTAATTATGAAACCTTGCCGGACCAGCAACAAGCCCTTATCGCTCCGGATAAACCCGGG
>CAIYNH010000976.1 GCA_903927495.1 uncultured beta proteobacterium | reverse complement strand
CGCAGCACGTACCGGAAAAATTGGCGACGGCAAGATATTTGTCTTCCCAGTTGAACAGGTCGTGCGGATTCGGACCGGTGAAACCGGCCCAGAAGCACTTTAATCTCAAGAGGTCATCACCATGAAAAAACTACTTGCCTCCCTCACCCTGGGTTTGAGTCTGTTGCTGGGCAGCACCGCAACCTTGGCGCAAACCCCTGCCGCAGCCAGCGCCTCTGCTGCGGCCCCCGCAGTTTCTACACCGGCTGAAGCAAAACCGGCTGAAGCGCCCGGCTCAGCTGCATCAGCCGCTACAACTTCTGCAGCACCAGCGGCTACAGCGTCGGCTCCGGCAGCCGCCGCATCGGCACCTGTTCCGAACAAAGGCGACACCGCCTGGATGATGGTCTCCACCCTGTTGGTGATCTTGATGACGGTGCCTGGCTTGGCCTTGTTTTATGGCGGCCTGGTTCGCTCCAAGAACATGCTGTCAGTGTTGATGCAAGTCATGGTGACTTTCTCACTGATCGTCGTGTTGTGGTTCATCTACGGCTACAGCATCGCCTTTACCGAGGGTAACGCGTTCTTTGGCGGGTTTGACCGGCTGTTCATGAAAGGCATTTGGGACAACGTCGCGGGAACATTCGCCAATGGTGCCACCTTCAGCAAAGGCGTAGTCATTCCCGAAATCGTATTCGCCGCATTCCAGGCAACTTTTGCAGGGATCACGGGTGCATTGATTGTGGGTGCCTTCGCTGAGCGCATGAAATTCTCTGCGGTTCTGATGTTCATGGTGCTGTGGTTCACCTTCAGCTATGCACCGATTGCGCACATGGTCTGGTTCTGGATGGGCCCGGATGCCTACACCGCCAAAGACGTGGTGGATGCAATGAATGCCAAGGGCGGTTATCTGTGGCAAGCCGGCGCACTTGACTTTGCTGGCGGCACCGTGGTGCACATCAACGCTGCTGTGGCGGGTTTGGTCGGCGCCTTCATGGTCGGCAAACGCATTGGCTACGGCAAAGAATCCATGGCCCCTCACAGCCTGACACTGACCATGGTTGGCGCTTCGCTGCTGTGGGTGGGCTGGTTTGGCTTTAACGCAGGTTCGGCTTTGGAAGCCAATGGCTTTGCGGCCCTGGCCTTCATCAATACGTTTGGCGCAACGGCGGCGGCTGTGCTGGCCTGGTGTGTTGGTGAGACCCTGATGCGTGGTAAAGCTTCGATGTTGGGTGCCGCTTCGGGTTGCGTGGCTGGCTTGGTGGCAATCACACCGGCAGCTGGCAATGTCGGCATCGGCGGCGCGCTGGTGATCGGTTTCCTGTCAGGGTTTGCCGGTCTGTGGGGCGTGAACGGCCTGAAGAAAATGCTCGGTGCCGATGACGCATTGGACGTGTTTGGGGTGCATGGCGTGTGCGGTATTTTGGGAGCCATTCTGACCGGTGTGTTCAACAGCCCATCACTGGGCGGCCCTGGCTTTATTGCTGACTGGGTCACAGCCACCGGCATCACCGTGACAGATTACTCCATCGCTTCGCAAGTCTGGGTCCAAACCAAAGCCGTTCTGACGACTGTGGTCTGGTCGGGCGTGGTTTCTTTCATTGCATTCAAAATTGTTGACCTGACCATTGGTCTGCGTGTCTCCGAAGAGAGCGAACGCGAAGGTCTTGATATCACGTCACACGGTGAGGCGGCCTACGGTCGTTAATCAGAGAGGGCGCTACGGTTGCACAGGGTGCACGTAGCGAGGTTACAGCGCTAGTTATCTCCAAGAGTTAACCCACCGCAGGGCATGCTGCGGTGGGATTTTTTGTTCAACTGCAGTTATTCCTGAAATATACGTCAGGGAATATTTGAAAACCATCTCAGCCGAGCGTAGACAATAGCTGCCAAGGAGAACCTATCAATGAACCTGAACCCAAAATTTTCAGCAGATGCCTGGCAAATTGTTACACCCCCTACCTATGCCCTGGGTGAGTCGCCGTTCTGGCATCCGCACGAACAAATGTTGTACTGGGTTGATATCTCGGGCAAGCAAATTTTGCGTGCCAACATTTACATGGGTACTGTGCAGGCTTGGGACATGCCCTCGGAGCCCGGCTGCATGGCACCTGCCACAGGCGGGGGCCTGGTGATTGCCTTGCGCCATGGCGTTTTTCTCGCACCAGCTTGGGGCGCTGAGTTGCAACATCTGACCACACTGGACTATGACCCCGCAGAGATGCGCGCCAATGACGGCAAGTGCGACGCGCAAGGACGCTTTTGGGTTGGCACGATTGATGAGACGCGCACCCTTCGCAACGCCGCCCTGTTTTGTGTTGATGCCCGTGCCAGCACAAACAACAGCGCAGTGCGCACCACCTGCATGGTCAACCCAGCTGACTTGCCGGTAACCACCGGCAATGGTCTGGCCTGGAGTCCCGATAACAGCACCCTGTACTGGAGCGACACCCCTGCTCACACGGTTTGGGCATGGCGGCATGACCAGATCAGCAATTGCCTGAGTGACAGGCGCGAGTTTGCGACCTTCAAACCCAAGCCGACAGGCTGGTTGGCCGATGCCACCCAGACTGATAACGGCAACTACCGGGGTCGGCCTGACGGCTCGGCGGTGGATGCACAAGGCAACTACTGGGTCGCCATGTTTGAAGGACGAAGGGTTTGCCAATTTTCGCCCGATGGTTCGTTGGTGGGCGAATATGCCGTGCCGCTGCAGTGCCCCACCATGGTGTGTTTTGGCGGTGAGGACCTGAAAACCCTGTACCTCACCAGTGCTCGACACCACCGTCATGCCAATGAACTGGTGTCGTATCCGCTCTCAGGGTCGGTGCTGTCGATGCGGGTGGACGTGCCAGGCTTGCCGGTAAACTTTTTTGCCAGCTAAATTATTACAGCCAACAGGTGCAAAAAATTCAATCCATGCAATTGGGTCAGCCGCTACCATTGGCATCAACTTGATACCTATTAAAACCCATGGACGCTGCCCTGCACCACCTCATTGATCAGATTCAAAACGCTGCTTTGGATGCCACCCCGCTGTGCATTCGCGGCACTGGAAGCAAAGACTTTTATGGCGAGTCGATTCAAGGTGAGTTGCTTGACACCACCGCCTTGAGCGGCATCGTCAGTTACGAGCCGAGCGAGCTGGTGGTCACGGTGCGGGCTGGCACACCGCTGCGGGTGCTGGAAGAGGCGTTGGCCGAAAAAGGCCAGTGCCTGGCGTTTGAACCCCCGCGTTTTGGCAGCACAGGTGGCACCTGTGGCGGGATGGTGGCCGCAGGTTTGAGCGGCCCGGCCCGGGCCAGCGTGGGCAGTGCACGCGACTATGTGCTGGGCGTGCAACTCATCAACGGTCGGGCTGAACACCTCACTTTTGGTGGCCAGGTGATGAAAAATGTGGCGGGTTATGACGTTTCACGCCTGCTGGTGGGTGCCATGGGCACGCTCGGTGTGCTGACTGACCTTTCGCTCAAAGTGCTGCCGGTGGCACCACTTGAGGCCACGCTGAGGTTTGAACTCGACCAGTCCAGTGCCTTGAACCAACTGCACCGATGGGGTGCACAGCCGCTGCCTCTGAACGCCAGTTGCTGGGTGCGTGATGAGACCACCCCCCAATCGCCCGAACTGCTGTTTGTGCGCTTGCGCGGTGCGGTGGCGGCGGTCGAGTCTGCCTGCCAGACAATGCTGGCCGATGTGTCGGGTTGCCGCCTGGACAACGCGCAAGCACTGCCCGATTGGGCTGCCTGCCGTGATCAGCTGCTGCCCTTTTTCAAAATGCCAAAAACCACCGGTGAGCCTTTGGTCCTTTGGCGCTTGAGCGTGCCGCAAACCGCACCCGCATTTAACCTGCCCTGGCCCCAATTCATCGAGTGGCACGGCGGCCTGCGCTGGCTCTGGGCACCGGCATCTGAGCAGGTACAAATTCGCCAGGCAGCCAGCAAGGCGGGCGGATCAGCTAGCATATTCATAGCTGGTAGCGCTAGTGCAGCAGGCTCTATAGCCAGATATTCTCCCTTAGAACCGGCAATTGCACAAATTCACCGCCGTCTTAAAGCAGAGTTTGACCCGGCTGGCATCTTCAACCGTGGTCGCCTGTACCCTGACTTTTAACCGCCTTGTACGCCTGACCCATGCAAACCCAACTTAGCACCCAATTCCAGGGCACACCTGACGGCATGGCGGCTGAAGCCATTTTGCGCAAATGTGTGCACTGTGGCTTTTGCACCGCGACTTGTCCCACCTACCAACTCCTTGGCGACGAACTCGATGGCCCGCGTGGCCGCATCTACCTGATGAAACAGGTGCTGGAAGGCGCAACGCCCACGCGCAAAACCCAACTGCATCTGGACCGCTGCCTGACTTGCCGCAACTGCGAGAGCACCTGCCCCAGTGGCGTGCAGTACGGGCATTTGCTTGACATTGGTCGCAAACTAGTCGATGCACAAGTTCCGCGCCCTGCGGGTGAACAGGCGCTGCGCTGGGTTTTGAAAGAAGGGCTGACTTCGCCGCTATTTGCCCCGGCTATGGCACTTGGACAACTGGTGCGCCCGCTCTTACCTGACGCACTCAAGAACAAAGTGCTTGTCAAACAGGACGCAGGCGAATGGCCGCAACGCCAACAGGCGCGCCAAGTGCTGCTGCTGGCAGGCTGTGTGCAGCCCAGCATGAGCCCCAACATCAACAGCGCCACTGCGCGGGTGTTTGATGCTGCGGGCATCCAAACTTTGATCGCGCCAAAAGCCGGTTGCTGCGGCGCGGTCAAGTTTCATCTGAATGACCAAGAGGGGGGCATGGTGCAAATGCGTGCCAATATTGATGCCTGGTGGCCATTCGTCGAGCTGCCAAGCGGTGCGCCAGGCATCGAGGGCATCATCAGCAACGCCTCCGGTTGTGGTGTCACCGTCAAAGATTACGCTCACATCCTGCAGGACGACCCGCAATATGCGGCCAAAGCCGCGCGCATCAGCGCCTTGACCCAGGATGTCAGCGAATGGCTGCCCGAACTGGCGAACCAACTCAAGGGCAAAGTGTCAGGCAGTGCCAGTCGCATCGCTTTTCACCCGCCGTGCTCGCTACAGCACGGCATGCAACTGCGTGGTGGTGTTGAAAAGTATCTGGGTGAACTGGGTTTTAATGTCAAAACTACAGGTTGCGAGGCGCACCTGTGTTGTGGCTCGGCAGGCACCTATTCAGTGCTTAACCCCGACATTTCCTACCAACTTCGCGATCGCAAACTGAGCCACCTGGCCACCACCTTTGGCACAGATAAACCCGACGAAATCGTCTCGGCCAACATCGGCTGCATCAGCCACCTGCAAAGTGGCACCAGCACAACCGTGCGCCACTGGATTGAAGTGCTGGACGAGGCACTGTCTGACACATCCATCGGATCACCCCGATGAATACCATAAAGCGTCTGATCTGGCCATGGCTATTTCTAACTGTTGCTATTTTTGGGTGTGGCGGAGGTGACGGTAACCCCGGCAGGTGCTCGGGCAGCCCGGTGTATTGCGCGGAATATGCACCTTCGTCAGCCATTGGGAGTGCGGCGCAATCAGGGCTTTTTTCTGTTTCTGGCACGGGCGACGCTGTTTTTGACATTCCTGTTGGCGTGACCCGAGTTCACATTCAGGCGACCTACACAGGCAGCACGTCAAACTTCATTGTGGCGATGGCGGGCTCAACTGCCGTCAATGTGATCATTGGCTCGACGCATGTTCCGGTGGCGTTTGATGGAACTTACCTTCTGGCGGGTGGCGGTGCCGTGCAGATCACCAAATCTGCCGGCGTAGCGTGGACATTTACCGAGGTGCCAGTCACGAGCGTTGCAGTCACTTCCAGTATGTTTTTGAAGGTAGGTTCCAATGACGCGGTTTTCGATATTCCCGCGCGTCAGACAAAAATTCGAATCCAGGGCACCTACGCTGGAGCAACATCCAATTTCATCGTGAACATCGCTGGCTCCAATGTCGTCAATGCGATTATTGGCACGTCGAAGTCTCCGTCCAGCTTCGATGCAACTTACCTGCTACCCACAGGTGGTACGGTTGCAATCACCTTTTCGAACGGGGTTGACTGGACATTTACCGAGGTGCCGTGAAACCTGGCTGTCAAGTTTTGGAAATGAAATTAGTGGTCAGCGGGTGCATTGCCAGTGTGCTTGCTAGGCAGCACGGGTATTGGCTTACGGTCGGCCAAAAGATGTCGGATGCCGAGAATGGGGTGACGGAGCAGCATACGCGGTCCGGCCCAGCGCATCACAATCCTTATTTTTTCGCGCATGTCCTTGGTATAGCAGTGGACCACACACTTGGCACAATTTGGCTTGGCATCGCCGAAAACACAGCGCTGCAGTCGTCGTTGCGCATAATCGAATAACTCTGAGCATTCCACACACGGATGCTCACCTTCATGGTGTACTGTGCAGTACATGCTGATCATCACTTGGATGGTTTCGAACTCACGCACGCGACGGATAAATCGCTTGTCAGTGGTGAACTCAATGTATTGATCTGTCATGTGTTCCCGAATCCTACCAAAGTTGGTGTGCAGCGGTGAAGCAAGGAAATATTTCCTTGACAGTGCCTGTCCTACACTACTGCGCAATCCCCAGTCTGGCATTATTTCTGTCCTCAGGAGATTGTCAGAACGTACTCAACCATCGGCACAGAGAACCAACCATGAAACTTCGCATTGGACTTTTCATAACCGCTGCCGTGTTGATGGCTGCTCACTTTTTCAGGGAAGGAAGCTACTGGATTGTTTCCCTGTGCGCTGTAGTTCCACTGCTGTTTCTGCTCAAAAAACGATGGTGCCTGCTCGTGATGCAGTTAGCCGCCTATTGCGCCACGGCAAGTTGGTTGCTCACAACCCTTCAACTTATACAGCTTCGACAGCAAATTGGTCGGAGCTGGACTTCAGCGGCCATCATATTGGTTTCAGTCGCACTCTTTACGCTTTTGGCTGGACTGCTGCTGAACTCGCACTGTTTTCGTGAACAGTACCGAGACTAGCGGTGACCAAATTGGGGATGGCAAAGTGAGCCACCGCATGGGACTTGGCAAGGAAATATTCAAACCTGCGACTGGCCAAAAACCCACCTAATGACAGGGAGAACTTGTCGCTGTCCAGTTCAATAAACTGGTTTCAATATATCCAACCTCCGCAACCAAATCGCAAATATAAAACATCACAAAACACAAGTCAGCATTGCATATAAAGCTATCAATAATGGAGCAACTGCAGCGGCTTGACTAAAACCAAGCAGAACCAAAAAACAACTCGACATAGTCAAAGTCAACACCTGTGGCAAAAAGAAACCCTACTCTGCGGTAAAGTTCGGGCTTGCAGCCATGTGGCTGCGTGCGGGTTCAGACCGCGCCAGAGGCTCATGCAAGGATGCCGTCCTTGCTCCTTCGGACAGTCAGTAATCTACCTAAATTGCGAGACGAGCTCGGGGGGCAACTTATGACGATGGCAAAAATCAATCGCCTGATCAGACTTTTTAATGAGTCGCTACAGGCCTTGTCTGCCAAGGCGAGCATGGCGGATGCGGAGCAACTTGCCATGCTGGTGCACCATTCCATGGAGGCCAAGACTCGCGCCTACCACACCGCAGAGCACGTTTTTGACATCTGTAATGGCATCAATGCGCATCAGCAATTGGCCGCACTTTTTCACGACGTGGTGTACTACCAGCTCGATGGCGGGTTTCCCAAGCATGTGCTGCTGCTGCTGCGGGACGTGGTGCGCCTGGAGGGGACGGCCTTGGTCGTACGTGAAACCCAGGATGCTGATCTGGCCCTGTGCCTTGCCTTATTTGGTTTTTCGGTCGGTCAACCCTTGCCGCTCTATGCGGGCATGAATGAATTCTTGAGTGCCGTGGTGGCGACAAAGTCCCTGCACGGCCTTCTGACCCAGGAAGACCTGATTGCGATTGTGGCTTGTATTGAGGCCACCATCCCCTTTCGCAGTCACACGGCCGACGGCGAAACGGCGGCCCAAGCGCTCGCTCGTCGCATCCAGATGCACACCTCAAGCACAAGAACCACACGCATTGTGAAAGACGCTGTGGTCATGGCCAATCGCGATGTCGGTTCCTTTGCCCAGTCGGATCCCGGCGTATTTCTCTCCAATACCTGGTTGCTCATCGAGGAATCCAATGCGCCGTTGCAGGCAGTGGGTCTTTATTCG
>CAIYNH010000975.1 GCA_903927495.1 uncultured beta proteobacterium | reverse complement strand
GTTTGACTGGCTTAACAATTGGCTCAGGCGACCGGAGACGCCTAATGAAAGAGCAAAGTTGTGTCAACAACTTCGCCAGGATGGGAACGCAATGCTGGCACGCAACGACTTGAGCGGAGCTGAAACGTGCTATCGGCAAGCGACTGCGTTCGGTCCGCAAGACGCGTTGGCGCACGTCAACCTTGCCTTCGTCCTATTGCAACAGCAGCGCCATGACGAAACCTTCACCGAGCTGAGGGCAGCCCTTGCTATCGACCCATGCAATGCAGATGCTCATTACTTGATTGGAGGCTTGCACGAACTGGATTTAGATCTTGCGCGTGCGGCTTTGCACTTTCAGCGTGCATTCGAGTTGAACCCTGAATTTGACCTGGCATGCCGCGACGCTTGCCGGGTTCTGTTCCAGTTGGGCCAGACTGCCAGCGCGCGCAACTTGATTGCCGCGGGTCTTGCTCTGAACCCGACATTCGCCGATTTTCATTTTTACGAAGGCAATCTGCATTTTTCAAACGACGCCCTGGATTCGGCATTGGAAAGCTATCGGGAAGCCCTTGCCTTGGGAGCCGACTACTCTGCCTTGCATGGATTCATCGGCGGAATCCTGCTAAAGCGAAATGATATCGGCTCGGCACTCGTGCATTTGCAACGTGCCATTGAACTTGACAATGACAACACGGAAGCCCATCACGACCTCGGGGTCGTTCAAATCCGCTTGGGCAATGTGAAGGAGGCCATCCAACACCAGGAAATCGTGATCGCACAGGATCCTGGCCAACTGCAAGCCTACAGTTGCCTTCTGTTTGCGTTGGGATCCTCAGTCGAATGCACGCCGCAACAATACCTCAAGGTAGCCACAGCCTACGCGGTGCAGGTCCGCAAAACGGTGCAACCGCTCACGCCACTCCCCCCGCGTGAGTCAACGGCTATCACGGCGATACAACCACTGCGAATCGGCTGGGTTTGCGGGGACTTCAGAAAACATGTCAACTTGTCATTCTTGAGGCATCTGCTCGTTGGCCTTTCCGCTGCACCGGTTGAACTTTTCGCGTTTTCAAACAACCCGTATGACGATGATGTAACACGTGATGTGCGTACAGTGATGCCGCATTGGCATGACATCAGCAATTTGACCGATCGTGAGGCAGCATCGTTGATTCAAGAGTGCCATATTGACATTCTGATTGACCTTGCCGGACACACGGCCCACAACCGATTGCCTATTTTTGCATGGCGCCCAGCGCCAATTCAGGTGAGCTGGCTGGGGTTTTTCGCCAGTACTGGCCTGGTTGAAATGGACTACCTGATCGCAGACCCCATTTCAGTTCCGAAAGAGTGGCAACCCCACTTCAGCGAGCGTATCTGGTATTTGCCCGAAACCCGCCTGTGCATGACGCCGCCTCCTGCGACCGATGCTTCGGTCGTTGTGGAACTCCCCGCGAAAGTCACGGGTCACATCACTTTCGGTTGCTTCCAGGCCCTGTCCAAGATCAACGACTCCGTGTTGAGTGCTTGGGCACAAGTGATGTCCCGCGTGCCCGATTCGCGCCTGAGACTGCAAATCCGGTATCTAGAGGTGCCAGGCGTCAGCGGCCGGCTGCTGGAGCGCATCCAACGGGCTGGCATTCCAGTAGGCCGGGTCGAGCTGCAAGGTGGTGTACCTGTTGCCGATTACTTCGCTGCGCACAATGAGGTTGACATCATTCTTGACACCTTTCCGTACCCCGGTGGTACGACTACCGCCGAGGCACTGTGGATGGGTGTGCCCACAGTCACGCTGAAAGGCAACTCACTGCTTGCCAGACAGGGGGCGAGCATGCTTCTGAACGCAGGCCTGTCCGATTGGATTGCTGATGACGAGGCGGACTATGTTGAGCGAGCCGTCCATTTCGCATCGAACACCAGCACGTTGGAGCACATACGTGCGCGCCTGCGCCAGCAAGCACTGGCTTCGCCACTTTTTGACGGCCCCCGTTTCACTACACATTTTCTCTTCGCTCTGCGGGCAATGCACCAGGAGCGATGTGCTGGATAGAACAGCCCATTTGTGCAATAGGTAGCGGTTTTCGGACGGTCTTCAACGCGAGGGCGTGCGGATCATTTCTTCTATCGCAGCCCACTCATTCGGAAACAGGTTCAGTTTGATCTGCTTGCCGTCATCCAGATACGAATAGTCAAGCGCAAGAAACTCTTGGTACAAACGATCGCGGTTATCCAATAACCATGTTGAACCGGGGTCGAGGTTTTGGATGACTGCCAATCCCGTGGGAGCAGTTCCGATGGTGTGAATCAGAAGGTCGGGGCGATATTTCTTTAGCAGCACAATCAAACGCCAGACATCGCCACTCCAACTGCTGGCGCGCGGTTCGCGGCCGGCAGACTCTTCGTCCAGCGGATAGCAGTCGTGGATCAGAACCACCGAATCGCGCCGGCAATAGCGTTCTACGTTAGCAAAGTCGCGCATGGCAAATTCAAACTGATGCATTCCGTCGATGAATGCCAGATCGACACTTCGCCCCCCCAACTCAGCGCCTAGGTCCTGGGTGGCAAAGAAGTCATCGCTGGTAGTTTTGAACACTTTCATATGGGGCCCCAGGACCCAGTCAATTTTTGGATCTGGGTCAATGCCAACGATGGCGCTGGCGGACGTGGCCAGTCGAAGTGATGAGCCTTGAAAGACGCCAATTTCCACGTAGGTTCTTGGCTTCAGGTAGCCCAAGATTCGTGTAAGAACGTCAAAGTAGTAGTCGCCAGGCAACTGCAATTGGGTTAGCAGGGAAAAAGCCGCCGCCGAGCCAGGAACGATTTGGCGAGCTCGCTCGCCACAAACTATCGCCTGTCGGGTGTCGCCGATCATTGCATAGCAAAGCGCGAGTTCAAAATGACAATCGCCGCTATCAGCGTGAAGTACCTGCGCCCGTAACAAATCGGCTTTTGCCTCATGGGGATTGTTCAGCAAACGTTTGACTGCTCCGCGAAGCAACAAGGCGGACGCGTTATCCGGGTCACGCTGCAGCAGAGCGTCAAGAATCATCGATGCAGAGTTGAATTGCGAATCTCGGACCAGCAACTTCGCCCGATCAAGTTCTTCTTCAACTCGCGCTGTTTTATTGGCAAAGATATCTTTGAATAAGGATACAAGCATAAAATTTCCAGAATCGAGATTTACTTACTTTGGCATCGCAGTAGATGACTGGGCGACAGCGTCGACCAGCACCTGTTCGAGCGCTCGTACCGGCTCCAGATCATAAAAAAGTTGCGCACGACGTTGCGCAATCTGGTGGCTCAGCACATGGCGGAGAGGTTCGTCAAGCACGAGACGCATAGTCTTTTCAATGAATTCAGTGTGTGAACCTGCAACCCAATCGTCCAACCCCAAGCGACGAAGCAGCCCACTGGCCAGGCGACCTCGCATGAATTCACCTTCATAGGCAACAAGAGGCAGGCCACATTCGATCCCTTGAATTGCGGTGTTAAACCCAGAAAATCCAATGGTATCCAACATCAACGTTGCGTGCTGCATCAGTCCGTAAAACTGGTCGCGCGGCAATGTCGGTACCAAGCATACACTCCGATCGAAATTGGCGCCCGCCTGACTAAATACCCGACGCAGACGTTGTTCGAAC
>CAIYNH010000974.1 GCA_903927495.1 uncultured beta proteobacterium | reverse complement strand
TGTTGTCAAAATCGTGTGCGGAATTCAAAATCTTACTCCTCTCCCGTTATGAGATTAAATTCCGGAACGGGAATAATAAAATGTCCTCCACCCTCAAGGTAACATCTATTTCTACTGATAATAGTTTCAGCAAATCGCCATGCCAGAATAATTACATAATCAGGATTACGTTCGCATAGAACTGAAGAAGAGACAACTGGCAAATGAAGCCCCGGGCTAAATCGGCCCTGCTTCGCAAGGTTGTCGTCAACCAAGTAGTCCAAGTACTCGCCAATTTCAAAATGATAAATCAGGGTCGTGCCTGTAATTGAGGCGCCAAACCCAGCAATGCTTTTACCTTCACTCTTCACCTTCGCTAAGAATGACTTGGTTCGCTCCTTGAGTGCGTTAATCTTGTCTGCATAGGCCATAAATGTCTCTATTCGATACAAGCCCATACTTTCCTCAAGCGCCAGCATTTCCACTACGGAGCCGTCTTTCTTCAATGGACCATTAGATCGCTGAACAAAATAGCGCAATGACCCGCCTTTGGTGGCGACGCGCTCAACCGCAACCAATTCCAGACCAACACGTTCGAACAAGGCCTGCATTGGTCTGACTGAGAATGAAGACAGATGTTCGTGGTAGATAAAATCGAACACCATGTTTTGCACTAAATCGGCAAGGTAATAGCTTTCAAACACAAACACACCGTCGTCGTCCAGCAATTCATTGATTGCAGCCACCCAAGACATCAGGTCATCAATGTTGGCGAACACATTGTTGGCGGTTATGAGTTTGGCATGACCATGGTTAGCAACCATTTTTTTCGCAAGATCAGGTGAAAAAAAATCGTCAATGGTCATAATGCCAGACGTTGTCGCTTTGGCAGCAATATGTGCAGCAGGTTCAACACCCAAGACACTCATCCCCCGCCGCTGAAAATGCCTCAATAAAGTGCCATCATTACTGCCAAGGTCAACAACCAGTGAACCGGGTTTTAGCCCGCATAGATTGATGACGCTATCAGCATACGCTTGAAAATGCCCTGACAGGCCAGTTGAACTCGAGGTTACATAAAGGTATTCTCCGTAAAGAATATCTGGGTCAATCACATCGATGAGTTGCGCTAAGCCACAACTTTTGCACATGTACAAATCAATAGGATAATTTGGCTGGTTTACATTAAGCTTTTCGGACGTAACGTAGGCATCACCAATGGGTGATGGTTTCAGACTGAAAACCATCTCTAAATCATGCCCGTCACAACCACGGCAGGTGTTACGACGATGGATTGCATCACGCATATTTGTTCCCTATGTACATCATAAGATTAAGTTTACCCTTTCCTCAAGATCAACCACAAAATCAGCTACGGAATTCAGATCTGCATCTTCTGGTGCCCATGGCGCGAAAATGGTATTCTTTTTATCAAAAGGACCATTGGTGGTTTCATGAAACACCAGCACGTCAGATCGAATGATCAATGTATGATAAATAGGCAATGCCATTCGATAGAAAAAGGCTTTCCCAGACGCATAATCCCCCATACTAATCACCCGTGCTATTCGTCCGCCATCATCAAACAGTACAACGTCGACAAGGCCTTCAATAATATGAGTCGATTCGCTTTTACCAAGATGCTTGTGCGGTCTGACATAAGCACTTTTTTCATGCACGATGATC
>CAIYNH010000973.1 GCA_903927495.1 uncultured beta proteobacterium | reverse complement strand
CATTGATGCAGCCGTGCAAGCCAGTGGCAAGTCTTTGTTGACCAGCGTGCTGTCGGCCATTTCCGGAAAAACGCCAGTGATGTCGCCGTGGCCCCATGGCAATGGCGGTGAGGCGGAGGTTAAGAAGGCAATTTTCGCCAAGTTGCTTGAGGGTAGCGAAGTGATTACGTTTGACAACGTAGTGGGCGAGGTGGATTCCCCGTCACTGGCTGCAGTGTTGACCGCACCAGACGACTACTGCGACCGCTATCTTGGCAAGTCACGTTCGGGTACTGCCCGCACTAAAGCCTTGATACTGATGTCGGGCAACAACATGAAGCTCAAGGGTGACATGCCACGCCGAATCCTGAAATCGCGCATAGACCCAAAGTTGGAAAAGCCACATCAGCGTATTTTTGCTTTTTCACCACTCACATTGGCACAAGCGCATCGCCAGAAGATGGTCTCGGCAGCGCTGACCTTGTTCAAGGGCTACTTCGCTGCAGCGCTGGTGACGCGACCCGGCGAAGGCAGAACCGCCAGCTTCGAGGTTTGGGATGACTGCGTGCGTCAAACGATCTGCTGGCTGGCAGATTTGCAAAAGACTGGGCAGTTGCCACAAGGCGCTCTGCCAGATGGACGTGTTTTGCCCCACTTGGTCGACCCCTTCAACGCCATTGACGATGCTATTGACGATGACCCAGGCTTGCTGCAATTGGGTCGCCTGCTTTCGGCCTGGGCAGCCCAAGTCGGTACAGGTTTTGGCACCAAATTGACCGTCAAAAGTCTGGTTGATCGCTATGGTTCAGGCACTTACCAACCGGGCCAGGCTCCCCAACTCGATCCAGACAACCCGCCGTTGCGTGAAGTGTTGCAGGAGATAGCAGGCAACCCGGTCACGGGTGTGATCAACAACAAAAAATTGGGTGCTTATCTCGGTGGCTTTAAAGCCCGCCCCATTGACGGTCGTCGCATTTGTGAGGGCGAGCCCTACCAAAATGCGCACACTTGGTGGGTAGAGGACGTTGGTGAGTTACGTGAGTCTGGTGAGTCTGTTTTGACTCATTCTAAGAATAGAAAATCAAATATTTCTATATTGAAACCAGCTAAAAGTGACTCACGGAACTCACCAAACTCACCGACCGCTAAACCGCCCTCGCGGGCGAAACTGAAGGCGGCCTAGCGGGGGCCGACGCCAGCCGGGCGGGCCTTTCAGGCGGCTTGCCCGGCTTCTATGATTGACAAAAGCTGTTGGTCACTCAAAGCGTTCATGCGCCCCATTTCCTGGCTTCCGGCCACGTTGACATCGAGCTTGATCCGCTCAGGCAATAGAAGCCACAGGCCTTACCAATCTCCCGCCAGGCTGCAATCATTGCCGCTGGGTCCCGCTTTTCTCGCGCCAGCGCAGCAGCCTCCTGAAGCTCGAACAGGAACCGCCGCCGGGTAACCCCCAACTCCCGCGCCGAGGCCGCTTCCAGGGCCTGTATGCGCCCCCAAACGCATACATCCGCTAGCAACCTTGCCCCGGTCACGCTGGCACTGCGCCCATTGCTGCTGTAGCCTGCTTCCCGCGCTGCCTGACTGGCGTTGTGGTGCTGGGCGAATGCAGCGGCGAAGCGCGCTTGTTTTGCTGACAGAGGGGTTGTATTTCGCATGATGGAATTTTACCAGTTGCACCGGCAAATGCCAGGCCTTTT
>CAIYNH010000972.1 GCA_903927495.1 uncultured beta proteobacterium | reverse complement strand
GGGCCGCGTCCTGTGCGGCTTTGGGGCGCTGACGCAAAACACGAAACTCGATGCCGCCGCGCTGGCCCATTCGCGCTACCAGACCAGCATCTCGGTTGCCAGTGGGACTTCGATCCTTACCCACGTTGAGAGCATCCTATCGGATCGGTACTACACCGGCCAACAGCCGTGGGATCGCACCACCTATCAAGGCTACGGCAACCAAGTGGCAGAAATTCTGGAAGCCACCCAGTGGGACTACGACAGCAGCAACCCACCCGCCTTTCCAACGCTGAAGCAGCGTGGTGCCAACTCCATGCGCAGCCTGATGAACACCGTTTACCACCTGATCGGTGCCATGTATGAGGGTGCCGACGTGGGCTTTGGTTCAGACATCCAGACTTACGCCACGAGCGGCACCATGCTGCGCGAAGAATACCGTTTTGGCTCTCTCAACGGCTACCAAACCCGCACCATCCCGCTGGGAACGGGAAAATTGGTGACTTACCCCTGCCAGGGCAGCAGCAATATTCCGTCCACATTTGTACCTGCCAACGAAAGTCCCAACCCATTTCCGACGATGACCAGCCAAAGTCAGACTGTGGGGCCTCCGATTTACTTGAAGGTGGACACTGGCAAAAGTTTGAAAATCACCTCCAGCAGCATCAGTCAGGGCGGTTTGTTGGTGCCAACCTTGCTGCTCACCAACGCCAACGATCCGCAAAGACCCAAAGAGATCGGCATCAATGAAGCGTTTGTCGTGCCAAGTAGCGCACTGAGTCCGAACACCAGCTACCAGGTTAGTCTGACCGGCACCATCAATGGCACAGCTTTTAGCCGCACTTTCACCATGACTACCGGGCTTTGAAGGCATGGAGTGCGATTCCAACATGAAAATATTCACCTTACCCTTGCTGCTGTGCGCTTCGGTCTGCCAGGCTTCGCTGTGCGACAGTGGGCATCGGCAGTCGCCAGTCAACATCACAACAGCATCTGTGTCAGCTGAAAAACTGCCTGCCATGACTCCCGAGTACCGTGACGCGCCGCTCAAGCTCGCCAATGATGGCCACACGCTGCGGGTGCGTTTTGACAAAAGCGGCCAACTCGTACTGGGAAAAGATCACTTCACGCTGCAGCAGTTTCACTTTCATACGCCCGGTGGCGACCAGATCAACGGTGAAGATTTTCCATTTGCAGCGCACATCCTGCACAAAAGCCGCTCCGGTCAGCTGCTGGCGATCACCGTACCGTTTCGCATCGGTGCCGAAAACGGGCTGCTGGGAAGGCTGTTTCCGCTGATTCCAACGCGTGCGGACGGTGACCACAAGCACCCCAACATCAGCGTCAGTGCGCGCCAATTGCTGCCCACCGATATGGGTTACTACCGCTACACCGGCTCGTTGACGGCTGTGCCCTGCACCGAAGGCGTGCAGTGGCTGGTGATGAAGCAGCCGCTGGAGTTGTCTGCGGCGCAATTGGCCGTCTGGCGCAAGCACTTTGTCGACAACATTCGCGGGGTCAACCCGCTGTATGCGCGTTTACTGCAAGAAAGTCGTTGATTTTTGCTTGCAGGCTCGCGTAAACCCTTGCTTTTGATCTCGGTCGAATAAAATCTGACACCTGCTCATGCCTATTGGGGCAGGAGTACCTACCGAGAAACCCATGCGCTTATCCACACTCTCTTCACTTCCACTCAAACGGGTT
>CAIYNH010000971.1 GCA_903927495.1 uncultured beta proteobacterium | reverse complement strand
TTAAAAAATCTGGGCTTATCAAACTCGCCCACCAATTCGCGCAAACTTATCAAAGCCTTCAAGTCACGCCCATCCCAGCGCAAATAGCCTTGCGGTGGTGCATGCTGGGTGAAGGCCGGGGCAGCGCGCAAGTCCAGCACCAAATCAAAAGTATCGATCTGTGCTTCGGAGACACGGTTGAAGTCGATAGCGCCAGCCACCTGGCAGACCTTGACACAGGAACGTTGGGCATCACAAACTTGTCGGTCCACTTGGTAGTCCAGCCCAATCGCATCTTCGGGACAGACTGCCAAGCAGGCATTGCAGCGGGTACATAAATCCAGATCAATCGGGTTGTTTTGTAGCCATTTCAGCTCAAACGCGCCCAACCATCCCGAGAGCGACTGAATTTGCCCACCCAGCACCGGGTAGCGGCGCTCCTGCATCGCCCCTAGATCACCCGCGCCCTGGGTGAAAAGGGTCACGTCCAGCCCATCACCCAGCAAGTCGGCGACTTTTTCAGCAGCTCCGAGTGGGCCAATAACCAACACGCGCCCAGCGCTGCGGTAAGAAACACTGGCTATCGGATCAGGCTCTGGCAAATGCGCTAGCGCCAACAAAGCGGCAATTTTGGGGCTGGCTTGGGCCGCATCACGACTCCAGCCACCGGTTTCGCGAATATTGACAAAACGGATAGGCGCGATAGCGGTGCCAGTCTGGGCCGATTGTTCTGCCAATTCATTGAACAAACGCCGCTCCTGGGTGCATGCCACCACCAGATCCTCACCAGCCGCCAAGGCACGGACAAACGCCCCAACCTCACGGCGGCACAGGGCGCTGTGCAGGGTCAGGGTTTCATCCAGCGACGCGCCCAGACTCCTTGGGTCCAGCGGCATGGTTTGGTTGCAGTCGCAAATCAGTGTGGTCATGGTGGGTGGTTTGATAGGTTGACGGGGCTGTCAAAACTGAATTTGACACCAACTCAGGGCAGGTGCTAGCACCAGCAACCGGCAATGCCGAAACAGGTTCAGACTGTGCCACGGAAACGCCGGGCTGGATATCAGCGTCTTCCAATAAAACCTGCTGGGCAGTGGCATGGGCGAGCTTGGGCGGAGCTTCTTCGTCAAACAAGTTCAAAAACTGGGCGCTGGCCATCTGCCGCAACATGGCGGCTGGTATCGGATCAGGCTGACTGTAATCGTCAATGTAAATATCCAAGCGATCCATCAGGTTGTAGTGCGGGTCGGTAAAGAGCTTTTTCATGGCGGCATTACGTACCTCGGGGGCCACATCGCGTGCCACAAACGGCGCAAAGCTGGAATCGGCTTGGAGCGCTTTGACATCGTCCAGCGTTGGGAGAGCTTCCTTTTCGGCTTCGGCTGCAGGTTGGTCGACCTCGGGCTGGGTACCCGGAGCGCCCGTTGCAGACAAACCAGCACGCGATGCGCCCTGGTTGGCACTGGGTGCTCGCTGTGTAGGCACTAACTGCTTGGGGGTTGGCGGTTCCGCCAGCACCCTGCCCTCACGCTGGGCTTGCTTGCGCTGCGACCAGCGGCCCAAAAAACCCTCAGCCATGGGATGACTCCGAACCCTGCTGTCCAGTGCCAAATTTCTTTTCGGTGCTGACCGATGCCGGGTTGCCAAAGCGGTCAGTCAGCGAGCGAAAACTCTCTGGCCGTTTGCGCCGCTTAGGTTCCATCACGTGATGTTCCGCCACAAATGTTTTTAGCCAATCGACGACATGGGCCGGTGCCGGCACCTGCTCCACCGTTTCCTGCGCATCCAGCCAGCGACCCGCATCGTTATAGCTCAAGCTGACTGCAGTCGGCATTGGAATTGGCTCTGTGGCCACGCTGGCCTCGTCTTGCATGCGCCACAAGACAAACCAGCAAGGCTTTTCGGTGCTGCAATTGAGGTAGTAACCTTCGGCATCATCGGAGAACAATTCCACCCTGTAGCCCCCGTGCAGCCAGCGTTGCCCGCTCTCATTTTGATATAAAAGACGGGGTTCGGTGCCATAAGCCTGCTCGTGCATCACGACCTCATCCAGCGCCCAACGCCACGCTTGCCAACGCGCGGTCGGCCCGGTATTGGCAAGGCGCTGCATGATGACGGCGACTTCGATGCTGGGACGGATTTGGGTCATACCTGCGAAAGGATCAGTAACCGCCAAGAATCAGTCTTCAGGTATCTTTCGAAAT
>CAIYNH010000970.1 GCA_903927495.1 uncultured beta proteobacterium | reverse complement strand
TCTTCCGTCAGTGCGAGCGCCTCTTCTGTCATTGCGGACTTGATCCGCAATCCATGCCCCCGGACTTCCTGGATCCCGGGTCGAGCCCGGGATGACAGCCTTGGAGTCTGGCCTCAATTTATTTCTGCCTGTCATTGCGGACCTGATCCGCAATCCATGTCCCCGGACTTCCTGGATCCCGGGTCGAGCCCGGGATGACAGCCTTGGAGCCTGACCCCAATTTATTTCTGCCTGTCATTGCGGACCTGATCCGCAATCCAGTCAACGCGTGGCACTGGATCCCGGATCGAGTCCGGGATGACAAACTCTTGCACTGGATCCCGGATCGAGTCCGGGACGACATCCTTGTGGGCCGCCATGACCCCGATCGCCACCGTCGCCCGCCGCAACACAGCATCAGGCTGCTGCTGCCCCGCGGGGTACTGGACGATTGGCTGGGGGCACTTGTGCGATCAAAATCACCCGCCAGTGACCGAGGCAGAAGGTGAAACCTATCTTGCTGCTGACTTGACAACCGCGCTCGCCGCCACTCTGCGCTACTGCCCGGACTGTGCGTACGACGCCAAGCCGAAATTGATCTCTTCATTTGACCAAAGGAAGCAAAAGTTGCCAGGTCACTCGACGCAGAGCTTCACTTGCACACAAATGTCACGGTCGAGCTCCCCGAATTCGGTCATCAAATCAATAGCCATTGCTTCGGCTTCTGGTAAACGCCCACGCACCTTTACCAGATAATGCATCGACCCCGGCACCAAGGGCGAAGCCGACACAGCAATCAGGTCGGACCCGAAATGTTTCTGGAAACAGGTTTCCACGAAGCTTGCATTTTCCATTTCTTCTCCCGTTCACTGCCTTCAGGCGTCGAAGTCTATCAAGTCCATCATACCGAGAAGAAATGGGCCAGCTGTCATCCGCAACCCCAATGCCACCAATTTCTGAAGTGATGCTGCGCGATGCGGAGCAGTTCGATCAGGCCTCAAATCAACTTGAGCAATACCGGAAACTCCATCGGAAAGTCGACATCTCCAGCCGGCAGGCAGACGCACGCGAACCAGGCCGGAGAGTTGCAAGGGCGACTGCACGTTGATGTCAGCGTTTACCGTCGAGTCCGTCAGGCCGATGCTGCCCAGATGCAGATCCGTTGCCCTGGCGAAGCGCTTGATGGTGTCCCTTATCGGCTCGGTCAGCGAGACGTTGACCCTTTGTGTGGACAACGCCCAGTTCACCTTGGTGGCACCAGAGACATTGACGGCCGGTGTGGATTCATAGAACAGCAACTGTCCACGAAACTGACCAGCGCATTTCTTGACCGTGTTGGCCACCAATGCTGTCATTGCCTGTCATTGCGGACCTCAGTTTGTCATTGCGGACTCAGTTCATTGCGGCCTCAGTTTGTCATTGCGGACCTGATCCGCAATCCATGCCCCCGGACTTCCTGGATCCCGGGTCGAGCCCGGGATGACAGCTTCGGAGCCCGGGATGACAGCATCGGAGCCCGGGATGACAGCTTCGGAGTCCGGCATGACAAATTGGAGTCTGCCCCCAATCTATTTCTGCCTGTCATTGCAGGCCTCAATTGTCATTGCGGACTTGATCCGCAATCCATGCAGGCTCAAAGCCAAAGGGATACCGCAGCAAGTAGTACCCCAGCTTAAGCACCTCGCTGTCCACAAATGCTGCTGCGCGGGGGTCGCGCCACCAGCGCCATCCGGACCACCAGCGCCATCCGGGCCACCAGAGCGGTTTGGACGAGACCAGGGTGTAGCTCAGATCGGTGCCTCTGAACGCTGAAGACCATGCGTACGCCACGCGCAGCAGATGTGGTGGGTCGCTTACCACCAGTGCAGTGTGCCAGCCGCCGGCTTGCATGTGAGCCCGCACCACCTGCGCCTCGTCCCAGGTGTTGCGCGGTGTGTCATCAACCACCAGTTCTGTGCCCGGCAAGCGACTCTGCACATCTTTGCGTTCAGAGGCGCTGGGCGAAATCAGGAGCAAACGTTTGCTGTAGCCTGCCAACACCAGATCTCGACCACGCGGATACCGATCAGGTCCACCCCCAAGCACCACCACCAGATCCACATCGCGAGGTGCTGCTGTGGGAGAAGACAGTACAACACCCGCCGAGAAAAACCCCACCAATGCCAACTCCGGCAACAGTAGAAACACGCAGAAGAGCGAGACGACAAGGCGACTCACGCTGCCGGGCTTCCTGGATGCCCCCGGATCGTGGTCCGGGGCAGGCTCCTCGCGTCCGGCATGACAAATGAATTAATTGGAGTCTGACCCCAATTTAAGTGCGGCAACAATCTGCTTCACTGCCGCCTCTGGCGAAAAGAGCTTCGCTGAAAGGGCTTTGCAGCGGGTTGATATGGCTTGGTCACGTGCGCCGGCGGCAAGCACTTCATCCACCAGCTCCAATGCCAAGCGCAGCAGCGTATCCACCGAGTAGTCTGTGCAGACCCGGCCAACTCCCTCGCGCTCGATCATCCCGACCAGGTCGTTGCCGGGGTTGATGCTGGCAAGCACTGGCAGGCCGCTCTGCATGTACGAGACAAACTTGCCCGGAATGTTGTGCGTCTTGTGGCGCGGGTCCAGGGCGACGATGCCGATGTGGCACTGGGCGTACAAGCCCGGGATTTCTGTGGGGTCGATCTCGTCGTAGAACGCCACGTTGTTCAGGTTGCGTGCTCTTGCATCGTCTCGCAGACGCTGTGCATCGCTGCCGCGCCCAACAAAAACAAAGCCAATGTCACGCCGCTCCAGCAGACGCTCGGCGAGGTTCAGCAAGATGTCCATGCCTTGTGCCACACCCATATTGCCGGCATAGACAAAGATCGTTCGGCCGTCCAGCGCGCCACCAACCACGGCAACACTGCAACCCACATCCGGCGCATCAGACAGCCAGTTTTGCAGCACCTCCACATTGCAATCTGGCCGGTCTGCAAAGTACGTGTGGTTGCCCTGCGTCTGGATGCCAATCACATCGGCTACCGAATACTGGTAATTGGCCACCGTCTTGAAAAACCGATACGGCAAACCCCTGCCCATCAGCCCCATGTCTGCGGCCCACTCCGGAAAGATGTCGCGAACAATCAGGTAGCCCTTGCAGGCGCTTCTTTTCTTTAGCGCACTGGCGATCGGCCCCAAAAAGATTGTGGGGGCATACCAAACCACGCCGTCCCAACGCTGCTGTGCCAGATGGCTCTTGCGCAAATTGCGCAGCATGGCAAACGGCATCAGGAATTCACTGATGGTGCGGCGCACGTAGTCAATGTCTTTGGTCTTGGGTGCGGCCAAGCGCAGCACCTGCACACCGTCAAAGTCCTCAAGCAAGTACGGCGTACTCAAGCCTGCTGTGGGCAGCATCACCGTCAGCGCGTGCCCCTGGCGCACAAACTCGCGGGACAAATCGCGCAACTGAACCGCACCCGAAGTCCGCAGCGGCGGAAACGTGTCGGCGATTAGTGCAATTCTCATTGGCTGATAAGGCAACTGCCTGGATGCCCCCGGATCGGGGTCCAGGGCAGGCTCCTCAAGTCCGGCATGACAAGAAAAATGCAACAGATACCATACTCGTCAGTATTTCTTCCACACCACGCGGTTCACGTAGTCCGTGTAGCTGTGGATGATGCGCAGCACCTTGTCAGACACATTGGGCATGCTGTAGTCGGCCACCTGGCGAATGCCGTGCGGGTTGCTGCGGTCGTCGCCGCGCGATTGGGTCGCCAAAATTGCCAAGCCCTGCCGCACGCGTTCCACCTCCAGGCCCACCATCATCACTGCGGCTTCTTCCATACCCTCGGGGCGCTCGTGCGCCTCGCGCAGGTTGAGCGCGGGGAAGTTGAGTATCGATGCCTCTTCGTTGATGGTGCCGCTGTCTGAGAGCGATGCCCGCGCCGAGAGCTGCAACTTCACGTAGTCATGAAAGCCCAGCGGCTTGAGCAGCCGCACCAGCGGGTGAAACACCGCACCGCTTGCATCAATGCGGTGCTGCGTGCGTGGGTGCGTTGACACAATCACCGGCAAACCATGATCCTCTGCTACAGCATTCAACACCGCCACCAGCTTGGTAAACGACTGCGGCGACTCAATGTTTTCTTCGCGGTGCGCGCTGACCACAAAGTAGGCTTGCGGCTCGAGCCCAAGCCGCGACAAAACATCAGACGCCTCAATGCGCGGCCGGTAGTGCGTCAACACCTCAAACATCGGGCTGCCGGTCTTTATGACCATGTCGGGCGGCAAGCCCTCGCGCAGCAAGTAGTCGCGCGCAATCGTGCTGTAGGTCAGGTTAATGTCTGCCGTGTGGTCCACGATGCGCCGGTTGGTCTCTTCAGGCACACGCTGGTCAAAGCAGCGGTTACCGGCTTCCATGTGAAAGATTGGAATCTTGCGCCGCTTGGCCGGAATCACCGCCAAGCAACTGTTGGTATCGCCCAGCACCAGCATGGCCTCGGGTTGCGCCTCTGCCAGCACCTTGTCCACCGCGATGATCAGGTTGCCAATGGTGTGGGCCGCGCCACTGCTGCCCTCGGCGCTGTTCAAAAAGTAGTCGGGCTTGCGCACGCCCAGATCGTCAAAAAAGATCTGGTTCAACTCATAGTCGTAGTTCTGGCCCGTGTGCACCAGCACATGCTCGCAATGCTCGTCCAGGCGCGCCAGCACGCGCGAGAGGCGAATGATTTCTGGCCGGGTGCCAACGACTGTCAGGACTTTGAGTTTCTTCATACTTACCAGCCTTGCGGTTTTGTAAAAGTACCATGCTGATCAGATAGCAGATCCGGGAACAGTGAGGCCAGTAGCGCCCCGGCTCTAATCTGCTTGATGAAATCGATATGTGGAAGGATAGCCCGACTTGGGTGCTTTTGTGGATTTAGAACTCCCACCTTTTTACCCAACTCATTGCGAACAATCTTGATCGGGCCGAGCAGATCAGAATCATTTGAAACAACTACTGCTACATCAAAGCGGTTCATGTGCGCATCATGTAAAAGCTGTGTTGCCAGGTTCACATCTGAACCCTTCTCCTCGGTCTTGACGACCTTGACAAACTGCTGCGGCTGGCCTGGTGCAACCACCAATGGCATCATGACTTCATGAACCAAAAAATGGCCAAGATGAACGGAAATATTTGGTACGGTTGCCAAGGCTCGCAGATAGAGTTGTTGGCGCAGCGGTTGCGTCAAATCACTAGGTCTGGCCGACACAAGAGCCGTGAAATATTTGATTTCCTGAATCGTACTGCCTGGCAACAAAAGTTGAAACAGCGTATTCAAATTGACCCAGCGATAGGGTGTTTTACGAAGTGCCCCGTAATAGAGATTGAATCCATCTACATAGATGTTTGTTCTCAAAACACACTCCAGAAATGCAGAAGCCACCCGAAGGTGGCTTCGCGCCCAGCCACCGAAGCGACTGGGGAGATATGCGCGCAAGTATACATCACATCGTTCCCCTCACACGGGGCAGGCAAAAGTATCGGGCCGATCCCGGTCAAACACCTCGTTGGCCCAGAGCATCACAATCATTTCGTCGCTGCCAACGTTGGTAATGTCATGCGTCCAGCCGGGCACGGTTTCCACGATCTCGGGCTTGGCTCCGCTGGTTAGCAGCTCATGCGTCTGGCCTGTTTGCATGTGGCGAAACTTGAAGCGGGCCTGACCCTTGATGACCAAAAACTTCTCTGTCTTGCTGTGGTGGTAATGCCCGCCGCGCGTGATGCCGGGGTGCGCCGTAAAGTACGAGAACTGTCCGCAATCGGGCGTCTTGAGCACCTCCGCAAACACGCCACGCGGGTCGGCGTGCTGCACCACCGGGTAGGCAAACGCGTCGACTGGCAGGTAGCTCACATAAGTGGCGTAGAGCGCCCGAACCAACCCGCTGCCCACACGCTCGGTCATCAGTGTGGTGCGGCTGTCTTTGAACGATTGCACCAAGCGAGCCAGCTCGCCCACGGTGGTGGTGTACTCAGGGTTCACCTTGACAAAACTCTGCGTTTCTTCCGTCATTGCGAGCGCCTCTTCCGTCATTGCGAGCGCCTCTCCCGTCAGTGCGAGCGCCTCTTCCGTCAGTGCGAGCGCCTCTTCTGTCATTGCGGACTTGATCCGCAATCCATGCCCCCGGACTTCCTGGATCCCGGGTCGAGCCCGGGATGACAGCTTGGGAGCCCGGGATGACAGCTTGGGAGCCCGGGATGACAGCTTGGGAGCCCGGGATGACAGCTTCGGAGTCCAGCATGACAAGGTGGCGTCCTCGGCATGACTGCTCTCACCCAGCAGCCGCACAAAGCAATCAAGCACATCGTCCACATACACCAGCGTCACGGGCGCAGCGGGGTCGTTCACCTTTATCGGCAAGCCCCGCGCAATGTTGTGGCAAAACGTGGCCACGGCCGAGTTGTAGTTGGGCCTGCACCACTTGCCAAACACATTGGGCAAGCGCAGCACATGCACTGCGGCGCCGGTGGCAGCACCATAAGCGCGCACCGCCTCTTCAGCGGCCAGCTTGCTGCGGCCATAGGGGTTGTCTTGCATCGCCTGCGTGCTTGAGGCTAGCAGCAACGTGGCCCGCCTTCCCGCCGCGGCCAGTGCAGCGCAAACGTCTTGCGTCAAACCCGCGTTACCGGTGGCAAACTCTGCCGGGTCTTGTGGGCGGTTTACGCCAGCCAAGTGAAACACAATGTCTGCCTGCGCCAGCGCCGCTTGCACTGCGCCTGCTGGTGTCTCAAGCGTGATGCAGGCCACGTCTGCATGGCCCAGCTCCGCCAGGCGCATACGCAGGTTGGTGCCAATAAAGCCGTCGGCTCCGGTGATGACGATGCGCATAGCTAATCCGACCTAGATCACCAGTTTGGCACCTTCATCCCGCAAGAGCTTGAATGGTGAAATGCAGGGCACGCCAACAGCATTGCAAACGTCTGGAATCTTGAGTCTTTTCAGACTAGGCTGGTTGCTACCTCTCTGACCAACTTCATGAGTGACAACGGTATGGCCATGTGCTTTGGCATGAGAAATTAGCCGATAGTCGCCGGAGCTCATGAATTGATTCAACGCGGCGGGGGCATACGGTAGTTTGTTCACGCTCATATTTGCGACTGCCGTGGCAACAACCGCCATTGAGGCCACTGTGTGGGCGTCATCCGGCAAGAAGAACTTTGAACCCTGCCTGGTAGCCCATACGGCCAACTGATCGTTGCCCGCCTTCAATTCATCCCCTACGGCCTTGACGCTGTAAACAATCTTCAGCGCGTGTTGCTGCAGAATCCAATCCCAAAAACCAGGGCAGAAGTCAAACGCATAGTGTCTGTCCTTCGCTTCTATCAGTACATCAGAGTCAATAAGATAAGTCATCAGACGCCAAACTGAAGAGTACGCCCCAGCTCATTGAATGTATGTGTTTTGGATATCCCCAGAAGTCGATACGCATCGCGATAGAGCGTTCGTCCTTCCAACGTGCTTTCCACAAGCGCCCTGGTGAAGCGGCGGTTGAATCGGGCAACTGTTGAGACGTAAAAGTCTCCGCCGCCAGAGCGCCTCGGTACATTGTCCAGACGGTCCAACTCTTCCTTGTAAACGTCATCAAAATCCGCTGCGGGAATAAATCCAGCATCACGCAAACGTTGCAGTACGACCAGTGAACTTACCTTGAAGACCCTAGTAAGCCTGCTAACGGCGGCGCTCAATTCTTCGCCTGCAACAAGCTCAGACTTAACTGCCGCCAAAGGTGCAAGCATCTCTGCGGCCACTCTGTTGCACCAGGTTTCGATTCTGTTTCCCCCTGCGCTATCCATCGTGCTGTCTGAGATGGCCGATTGCCCAAGCCAAATGTGAGCTAACTCGTGTGCGAGCGTAAACATCTGAGCAGATTTTGAATCGGCCCCATTGACGAACACCAAAGGTGCGACTTTGTCTGAAAGAGCAAACCCTCGGAACTCCTTGGGGTTCAGCTTTCTATGCGTGTTGTTCATGACAATGCCACTGGTCATTACCAGGACACCAACGCCGTCAGCCAATCCAATGAACATCCTCAGGGCATCAGCCCAGGTCGCGCAATTGCGTCTGGATTTAAGGTCAAAATTCAGGGTCTTTCGGATTTCGTTGGCTGCAGTGATTACTGACGTATCGGGCGTCATTGAGCCCACAAACGGCAATTCAGACCAATCATTGCTGCGGGTATATCCACGGAACCAATCCTGACGCTGTTCACACGCGTAGATCATCTCAAGCAAATTGGGGCTCGGTCGTGTGATCTGCCGCCCATTCATGGTGCGGAAGTCCGGAATCGGCAGCGGTTCGATGGGAGGTGTTTGCAAAAACATATACCCAAAAGGCGTTTGGGTCGCTTTGGCGTAGTCCTCAACCTGCTTGAGCGTAGGCCTGGCCTCTCCCTGCTCCCATTGACCAAGCTTGGGAAATCTTGCCGAAAGCTCGCCCACGGTCATTCCTGCGCGTTCACGTGCCCACCGTAGCACCTCAGCATTGATCTCCACCTTCACCATTCCCTGAGTTTATCCTGCCAACTCATCCAACTTCCCCTCCTTGAACACATTGCGCAAATGCTTGATTCCTAATCCTCCACCACCACCTGCTCACCCCGTGCAATGCGTTGCATAAAGGGCGGCTTGAGCAGCAGGGCTTTCATGCCGGGCACATCAAGGCGGGTGGAGACGATGCGCATAATTAATTGGAATCTGACCCCAATTAATTCACTGCTGCACCGGTGGCAGCACCATAAGCGCGCACCGCCTCTTCAGCGGCCAGCTTGCTGCGGCCATAGGGGTTGTCTTGCATTGCCTGCGTGCTTGAGGCCAGCACCACTGTGGCACGCCCGCCCGCAGCGGCCAGTGCAGCGCAAACGTCTTGTGTCAAACCCGCGTTACCGGCGGCAAACTCTGCCGGGTCTTGTGGGCGGTTTACGCCAGCCAGGTGAAACACAAAGTCTGCCTGCGCCAGTGCTGCGTGCACTGCGCCTGCTGGTGTCTCAAGCGTGATGCAGGCCACGTCTGCATGGCGCAGCTCCGCCAAGCGCATACGCAGGTTGGTGCCAATAAAACCATCGGCTCCGGTGATGACGATGCGCATATTCACTGTGCCACCAACGCCTGCACATCGACGATAAGACTTGCCACCATCGCGCAAAGCTCCGTGACAGTTAATTCTTCAACTTCGAGGTAGCCCTCGTACTCTGCCAAATTTCTTTTCTGGTGCGCAGCATCCAGCACGCGCCAGCGATTTGCGGGCCAGGCCACGGTATGGGTAAGGCACTGAAAGACCGTGTACCGGTTCTCGCTGCGGTACCCATGCCAGCGCAAGGCCGCCAACGCTGCGGCGTGGGCGGCGTTGTACACACTGGTAAAGCGGCCTTCCAGCGACAAACTGCTCAAGTGCGCGTCAGTCAGGCGGGTACCGGCCATCTCCAGCATACGAGTCGCTTCAAGCACATTGCGCGGCTCCGCCTTCAGCTGCCCGATGCGAACCAGGTTATCCAGCGCGGGCAAGCTCATTCGTATCACCAATTAACGCTAAAGTGGGCTGCGACAAAACACGGTTAACAAACGAATCGGGTTCGGCGCGTCTTCGCGCGAATTCTTCGGGTGTGTAGCAGTTCGGATTGATCTTGCGGCCCAACTGTGCCTCGGCGGGCACGAGGCAAGTCAACACTTTGTCCAGCAGCAGATTGGCGCCTACCAGCATGACATCTATGTCGCTGCGGGCTGAATCGCTTTGCTTTGCTACCGAGCCATAGACCCATGCGCCTTGCAGGTCAGGCGTTAAAGGCATAAGAGCCTCCCGCAAAATCGGAACGGTTCCAAGCGTCTTGCGTGTCAGCGCCACCAACTCGGCAAAAACTGGCGATTGCGGGTTGGCCTGAAAACGGCGCATATTGCCAACCGGCTGCGAATCCACCAAACCCGCCGTTGCCAAACGATTGAGTTCGCGCTGCAAAGAGGCGCTACCCAAGCCCGAAAGTCTGCGCAACTCATTGAGGTGGTAAGCACGCTCCGGCTGACCAAACAGCCAAAGAAACAGCCGTGACTGACTGTCAGTAAAAAGTGCCGAACCAATTGTCATGCCAAATAATAGCATATTCAAGCCAATTATTGGCATGAACGCCTAATCCTCCGCCACCACCTGCTCACCCCGTGCAATGCGCTGCATAAAGGGCAGCTTGAGCAGCAGCGCCTTCATGCCGGGCACGTCGAGGCGGGTTGTATTATGTGAGTTGTAATCTTCACCGTGCAGAGCTTGCGTTCGGCTTTGCTCGCCTTGCTCTACAAACTTGGCGTAGTTCAGGTCGCGGCCGTCGGGCGGCACTTTAAAGTAATTGCCCAGGTCTTGCGCGCAGGCCATTTCTTCGCGGCTGAGTAGCGCTTCAAAAAGCTTCTCGCCATGGCGGGTGCCTATGTTGCGCACTTCGTGGTCCGGCTTGCCCATCAGCTCCAAAATAGCTTGCGTAAGCACCGCCACCGTGGCAGCCGGCGCCTTTTGCACAAAAATGTCGCCATTGTGGCCATGCTCAAAGGCGTACAGCACCAGTTCTACCGCGTCGTCCAGCGTCATCATGAAGCGCGTCATGGCGGGGTCGGTAATGGTGATGGGCTGGCCGGCCAGCACCTGCTCTACAAACAGTGGAATCACCGAGCCGCGCGAGGCCATCACATTGCCGTAGCGCGTGCCGCAGATCACGGTGGCGGTGCCCTCCAGGTTGCGGCTGGCGGCCACCATTACCTTTTCCATCATGGCCTTGCTGATGCCCATGGCGTTGATGGGGTACACCGCCTTGTCGGTGCTGAGAACCACCACACGCTGCACGCCGGCGGCAATGGCGGCTTCAAGCACGTTCTCGGTGCCCAGCACATTGGTACGCACCGCCTCCATCGGGTGAAATTCGCAAGAAGGCACCTGCTTGAGCGCCGCCGCATGAAACACATAGTCCACGCCGCGCATGGCGGCAGCCACACTGCGCAAATCGCGCACATCGCCAATGTAAAACTTGAGCTTGGCGTGGTGGTAGCGCTTGCGCATGTCGTCCTGCTTCTTCTCATCACGGCTGAAGATGCGAATCTCACGCAAGCCAGACTCCAGAAAACGCTGCAGCACGGCGTTGCCGAAGGAGCCGGTGCCGCCCGTGATCAAAAGGGTCTTATTGGTAAACATGAATACTCCGTCAATTCCATTCTCTTTTTTTTGCAACCCGAAAGCTAGACCGGCGTGACGACGTTTAACGACGCAAAGTAGTTGCGAAAAAAACCAGCATCGCTGGTCAGCAGCGCATCAGCTTGGCTGATGGCGTGGGCGCCGATCAAAAAGTCGGGGGCCACACGCTCACGTGGCCCCTTGTTGCGTGCATAGCCGCGCATGATGCGTGCAGCTTCCAGTGCTGCCTCCATTGACAGCGGGTCATGGTCAATTTGGCACGCAACCAGAAACTCGCGCAAGTCTTGCTCGTTGGAAAAGTAACGCCCCAGTTCCGCCACCACCACCGCACAGACGCACAGGCTGCCATGGGCCAGTGCGGCCTCTAGCGCAGTTTGAGCTGCAACGGCACCGGGCGCGCCTTTGACAATGTCAAACAACACGCTTGAATCAACAGCGGTTTTCATGCTTTGGCATCCCCACCCTGCCATGGCACCGGGCGGCCACGCAGTTCTGACAAAGCTTCATTGGTGGTCAAACCATCATCAATGGCCTTGCCAACCCAGCGGCTCAGGTCAAGCGCCACCTTTTTTTCGATCAGCAGTCGTCCATCTGCCATGCGAATTTGCAGCTTGGCACCGGGTTTGAGGCCCATCGCTTCACGCGCTTCTTTGGGAATCACAATCTGACCACGTTCTGCCAGAGTTACATCCATCGGTTCCATGACGTACCTTTATAAGTTTAAGTTTTAGTATGCTATATTTGGTATGAATTTACAAGTACGATCTTTGTCCCATGATGTCTGACCCTCAAACCCGTCCCAGCCAATTCTCAACCGGCATGCATAAAAACTCATCTACCGTCATGTCGTCTGGCGTTGATAAGGCATTTACAAATTACTCAATTGATTGAGTAAATTTAGTCATAAACAGTAATGCAAGCAAAACGGCAGGGCGTGAGCTAAGGTTGCCGATTTATTGCCTCAGATTGAAGACCGAAGCGGCAAGCCTACTCATACAGTTTGACTCGCGGGTCAGGCTGGCCCGGATGCGCCGGAATCTTTACCGGCACGTGGCCCAGTCGGTCCATTTCAAAGCGTTTGTATTCCCACATGCGGTACACCTCCGTGCGCAGGCGGGACCAGACCCAACCTACGCGCCCAGCACGCCAGGCACCAATCACCAACAGGTGGTACAAAAACAAAATCACATGGCGCCCCGGCACTTTCCAGAAATTGCGTTTAAGCCACATGCGCCGCTCCACTGCCGTGCCAAAGAACCGGGGTGGTATCGCCAATGCGCGGCCTTCAAACTGGCTGATTGCTTCAGCGGTGGTGTAGTTGTTCTGCTTGGTCAACCAATGGCCAAGGTCCGGGCTGTCGTGATGTTCAAGATAGCCGGTAGCTTCGCTGATGGCTCCCGCCACGAGTGGGTATTCATTGACGGCCACGTCGGTAAATCGGCATGTGCCGGTGCGCCACACCCGCAAAATTGGTTGCAGCACAGGCAATACTGCGCCCATAAACCATAACCGACGCTGAATCACAATGCCGTCTGGCTGGCCGCTGGTCACCATATTTTGGATTGACGCCTTAAGTTCATCCGTCAACCGTTCATCCGGGTCCAACTTCATGGTCCAAGACGCCGAAATCGGCAAGTCGTTCACAGCAAAGTTCCACTGATCCCCAAAGCCCTTAAAGCGCCGCTGCACCACATGCACGCCATGGCGCAGCGCGATGCTGACGGTTTCGTCGGCGCTGCAACTGTCCACCAGAAAAACCTGTTGTGCCCAGCCAGCCAGGTTCTGCAACACGGCTTCCATGTTGTGAGCCTCGTTCAGCGAGATCATCACCACCGCTACCGGCGCCCTGCCTGCTTGCCAGGGTGGTGTGTTGTTCAGATCGGTCATCCGCCAACCTCGACCCATGCGGGTCGTTCGCCGCCGTACACCAACCAGCGGTAAGCCGCGTCCATCTTCTGCCCAATGGCGCCCCAGCCAAAGTCGCGTTGCATCCAGTCCCTGCCACGCGTACCCATGGCAGCAAGTTCTTCAGGTGGCAACTGCATCGCAGCATCCAGCGCAGATACCAAAGTTTGCACGCTGTTGTCCACCCACCAGCCGCAACCTTCTGATTCCAGGCCAGACCATGGCGCACCGCGGCTCACTACGGCAGGGCACGCATGAGCCAACGCCTCTGCCACAACCAATCCAAAATTTTCTGAATGGGTTGGCAACACAAAAAGGTCGGCATCAAAGTAGGCTTGTGCTTTGGCTTCGCCGTACAGGGGGCCAGAAAACTCCACGCGTTGCACCACCAGCTCGGCGGCCAGTGCATGCACTTCTTCAACGTGTGCCGCTTCACCCTTGCCAGCGATAACCAGGCGCCATTGCGGGTGGCGCGGCTCCAGTTGTGCCCAGGCGCGCAACAGGCGGTCCAAGCCTTTGATGGGGTGAATACGCGCCAAGTACAGCAGGGTGCGCGTGGCAGTGGCAGCTGGTGCCAGCGCAGCGGGCAAGTCAGGCAGGTCAATACCGTTGGGCAACACCACAACGGGAGCAGCAAAGCCCTGAGCGCGAATCTCCTGCAGTTCCACAACGCTTGTCGCGTGCAGTAAGTCCGCCCGTGCGAGTGCTCTGCGCTGTAACGGCCACAGCCAGCGCTTGAGCGTCTTGTTGCGGTTAAGTGCCCAAGCGGACAAGGTACCGCGCGGTGAAGTCACCAGTTTGGCCCGACTGCCCGGCACTACCCACCCCGCAGCTACATTCACCATGGACCAAAGGCTGTGGTTATGCACGATGTCTACCACTTGGGCTTTGCTTCGCAACGCCCGTGCCAGACTGGTAGAGACCGCAAAGCGCCCAAGGACGGGCCACTGTGAATGCAAGTCCAGCACCACACCTGGAATCTCACCGCGAGCTGCAAGACAACTTAGCTCAACCTCGTTGCCGCAAGCGGCCAGGCTCTGGCATAGGCGAGGCACAGAATACGAAGGCCCAGCGGCCTCCTGGTCAATGTGCGGCACTACATGAATTAGTTTCACGCACCGACCTCGTCATAACTCCGCGCCACCTCAATTGCCCAAGCATTGCTGGGGCCACCGCTGCCAGCGGCCTTGCCCATCTGCTTGAGCCACGTTTGCACCGGGATTCCAAAACCTGTTTTGGTTCGAGCAAGCATGGCGGCTGGCAGGGGTGTGGCGGGCGCTTCGGCCAGCAGCCTCTTATTGGGGAACTGGCGCAGTGCACCCAGCATAGGCTGCAAGTCGCGTAGCAACCAAGCGTCCACCAAGGGTGTGCGCAACTCCACGCTATGGTCCATACTGGCCCAATCGCTGTCGCGCAGCAACTGGTTAAGCATATAGGTGGTGGATTCAATCTGTCCAAGCGCCAAGCGCGGGTCGGCGCCGAGTGTGCCGCTCATTTGCCCAACCCAAGCCTCGGGGCTAAAGCCTTGCAAGCCCTCCGCAGCCAAGTCAAAACCCATAAGCGCCGGCAGGTCAGCCGGGCTGAACAGACCACGGCGGAGCCACCACGCACCGGCCATCGTACGTGCCCAGTCAGGCAAGTAGCGCCAACGCGCATTGCCCGTGCGCCGCGCCTGCCAGCCCATGAGCGCGTGCGCGAGCGGCATCGCTCCCGGCATGCGCGAGACGGGTGCCCAGGCTGACACAAGGTGGGGCAGCTGTTTAAAGCTTGCGTAGCCCTGGAACAATTCATCTCCACCCACACCAGAGACCACTACCTTAAGCCCCAGTTCAGCGACGGCCTTGCTGGCATACCAGGTGTTGATACCATCCACGCTGGGCTGGTCCATGGCGGCAAGAATGCGCGGCAGGTCTGCCTCAAACTCCGCGCGCGTTACTCGTCGCACATGGTGGGCAATGCCGTAGTGTTTGGCGAGCGCAGTGGCCATGGGTGCTTCATCGTTGGCGGTACCGGAAAACTCGTCGTAGGTTAGAGTGATACCCTGCAAGTTTTGGGCTCCGGCACCTATCATCATCCCCGCCAGTGCGCCAGAATCAATGCCACCCGACAGGAATACGCCCACCGGCACATCTGCTACCAAATGCGCTGCCACACTGGCACGCAATGCCGAACGAACACGTTCACTTACCTCTACCAAAGGTGGCGATATATCAGATGCGGTACGCCAAGCGGCGGCAACGTCCCACCACCTTTGCGGTGTGCCCATGCGGCCCTGTTCAACCCAGGCAAAGTGCCCGGCAGGCAAGGCCTTGACGTCCTGATACCAGGTGCAGGGCTCTGCCACGCTGCCCAGCAACCAAAAGTTAGCTTGCCCCCGAGCGCAAGGGGCGCGCGACACCTGCCTTGTGGCGAGCAGCGCACGCACTTGTGATGCCAACATCACCCCATCCGCAGTCTGCGACCAATACAGCGGCTTGATGCCATACGGGTCGCGCGCTGCAAAGGCACGGCGGGCAACACGGTCCCAAATTACAAATGCAAACATGCCGCGCAAACGCTCTAGCATTGCCGGACCATGCGCAGCGAACAGAGCAAGCAACACTTCGGTGTCTGATGTCGTGTGAAACAGCACGCCCGTGGCTGCCAGCTCATGGCGCAGGGTGTCAAAGTTGTAAATCTCGCCATTGAAGACGATGACGTAGCGGCCACACGGCGAGTGCAGCGGCTGGTTTGATCGGGCATCCAGATCTTGAATAGCCAGACGGCGGTGACCCAACCACACCCCGGGCTCATGCCAGATGCCTTCGGCATCCGGGCCACGACGGTGCATGTGGTCAAGCGCACGTTGCAGTGGCGGCGCTTCAAAATGCACGCCAGTGCGGGCCACTGCAGCGACTAGGCCGCACATTGCACACCTCCAGTTGACCATGGTGGGACGGGACGAACACCGGTAGGATTTGCTTTGTATTCGAGAATTTGCATCAAATATCTGGCACCGGCGTCCGCCCCCAGGCAAGTGGCCCATTCAGCAAGCTGCACCCTTGCCTCTGCTGTGACTACGCCCAAACCAAGTTGACTGTCCAGCAAACGTGTCAACGCCTTCCTGTCGTCGGCAGGAAACACCCCGCCCCTGCCACTGGCTTGCACTGCGCCGGCGACACCGCAAGCGTCACTGCAAACGACAGGTGTGCCTGCCATCAATGCCTCCGACGCAACAGCACCCCATCCGTCATGTACGCTAGGTAAGACGAGGCAGTCCGCCTTCTCCATGACGGCAGGAACTTGCGCCAACGGCAATTGGCCAAGCCATCGTACTTGGTCACGAAGAACAGTTGCTCCTAATGTTGTAAGAGTGGACTGCTCAGCACCGTCGCCCACTACCCACAATTCAAAGGATTTTCCCTTTAAGCTAGCCAGTGCCTTGATCAACCAATCAACACGCTTGCGTGGAATCAGTTGTCCAACAAAAATGAATCGGTATGGTCCGGGATCACGCTGCTTTGCGTGGGCGAGCTTGTTGTCAGCCAGAAAATAGGCAAAAGGAAAAACGCAGTCTGCCGGCATACCCCGCGCCGACACCCAAGCCGGAGTGCGGTGGCCGGTAGCCAGTACACCTTGCAGTGAAGCCCTTTTTGCATGGAACAGTCGGCTGTATTCCGTACGTTTGATTGGCCCATACCAAATCGCATCATTTACGGTTTCCATCACCACCCACTGTCGCGAGCCACGCTCGGTCAATACACGCTGTGCGGTTTCCACCAATCCGTTAGCGCGAACACCTTGGCAAATATGTATGGCTTCTGCTGGGGCCTTGCGAACCAGTGCGTCAACTGCGCGCTGGCGATCAACGTAAATCAAATCTACACATGGCAACAAAGGTGCCGTCCACCCGAGCTTTACCCGATCAGGGGACATGGGCTGTTCCGCCACATAAGTTACTGCACAACCACGCTGTACGAGTGCAACCGCGAACCCAGCCATATGCGGACTGACGATGCGCTGCCAAAACCAGACGTTAAGCATACTAAGTACGGCTCTGCACGGGCTGGGCCGTGGCCGCCCAAACCACCAGAATCAAGGGCAGCAGTCCGAATCCTCCTGGTGAAAAGAATGTGTTCTCGCCCATGTTGAGCATCAGCGTCGTTAGCACAACGGTCAACTCAGCCACGCCAGCCCGGCTGGCGCGGCGCATCACAATCCACAGCCAAGCCACGACAATGATAGCCCCGAAAATTCCCAACTCTTCTATTACTGCAATCGGGAAGACGCCCTTCTCTATAGCTGCACCGATGGGCAAGCCCAGTAACGGGTCGCGGTCAATAATCATCCCCTCCGAGTAACTGGCGATACCAAAGCCAATGCCGCTTAATGGGTGCGCCTCGATGTTGTCAACCATTAAGTCAATAAGTGCGCCACGTGACAGCCCATAGGCATCTAACAGGCCCGTCGACTCAGCGCGATTCCCCTTGTCAAAGTACTCGCCAATGCGATCGGTCAACTGCGCACCGGACAATACTGCGGCCACAAGAGCCACAACCACTACCAGATAAGAACGTTTGCTTGCGATGCCGGGCAAGACGTGCAGCAGGCGCTGACCGTTCAACCACGCCACCAAAAACGCTGATACCCCGATCCCCATCACCATCGCGATGCCACCAGTGCGTGCCTCAGACAGCACAACCAGCAGCAAGCAGCTACAGACCAGCAAGTAAGTTCGCACCGGTGGGATTGCCTCACCCAGCATGTTGGCCCCCACCCACGCGCCTAACAATGCCATACAAGGACCAAACACTTGTGGGTGGTTGAGGATCCCTTGAAAGCCGGTGTCATTTACCGCTCTGCCGAACTGAGGCAAAGCCAGCAATGGCAAGCTGAACAACATTACCGCAACCAAGACGCCTAAAAGTTGTCTCTCCGCCCACGCACGCTCGTCTGCATTGACACCACCCCACGCGGCAAAAAGAGTGATAGTTACGACGGTCCACGAAATCGCTTTCAGGATAGAAACGTCGGTAAAGGGACTGACTAATAACGAATGGCAGATCAGAAAAATGCCGAGCAATAGTGTGGCAATTGCCACCCTATTCCCACGCAGCGCCTGCAGCGAAATAGCACCACGGAGTAACATAGAAATGGCGGCAGCGCCTATCACAAAAAATCGGCCACTGGCTCCAAGCGTGGTCTCGGCTGCCATCTCGGGATTTAGCGACCCAAAGAGCCAAGTCAGCACGAGCGCCATAATTGCCTGAGTACGGCCTAGAAGTGCGAAGGCAGCAATTGCGAAATAGCTCAAATTTGCCGTGACAGTCGAGCCCAATCTCATTGCTAGTACAGCACCCAACATGATTAGGTACCAATTAGAGCGAAAGGTTGTTTGGTTCATGAATCGGTGAATTTTTGAAGAAGATAGGAAATCCCACCTCGCTTAGACTATCAGTAGGCTCGGCGCCAACGATGAATAAATCGCAATTAGGGAAATCAATGTTGACAGGATGGCAGAGACGCATTCATTCTTCACTTCATAAACTCAATAAGCTGATCAGCGATTTGATCCCAACTATTTTCTCTACGTACAAATTGTCGGGCTGCATCCCCCAATTTCATGTCCTTGCCAATTTCCAAAATCGAAAGCAATTTCTTTGCAACGGAACTGGCATCAAAGTTTTCAACTATATATAAATATTCAAAATAGCTATCGTCCAAGCCGTGAAATCTGTTTGAGATTACTGGGACTCCAGTTGCCATAAAGTTTATCAACTTCGACGGGAAAGAGTAATTTTTTGAAGATCCATCAGGATCTCGAAGACTTATAAGCAAATCCGCGCATTGCAGCTTTTCCTGTAGTTCGCTCTCAGATACTCTACCAAAATATTTGACTCTATCATCCACTTCGGCTAATGCCTGTATGGCTGAAGTGGACTCACCATCCCCATAGAAGTGTAACTCAAACTTGACTTTGGTATTTTGTCTTACGAACTCAATAAGGATATTTGCGCCATTTTCGGGGTTAATGGTACCTGCAAAAACTAAAGTCTTCACATCGCAAGTCGAGTGAACTTGGCTTCTGGTTTTAGCAACAATCGATCCTGAACTGACGCCAATTTTGGTTTTGAAATAGTGAATACCGCTAGTGTTACTCCTGACAAAAAAATCATTGAGTACTAGCAAAGCAGTGCTTTTCTTTACCCAGTAGAATCCAAAGGAAAAGTAGATATTTGCCAACATTCGTTTGACGTACGACATCTTTGCAGTAGCTTGATAATGTGTATCATATACATAGCTAAAGGTCTTCATTCCGAAAAGTTTCGAAGCGATAATTACAGTAAATATTTCAATAGGATAATAGCCCGTTGTTATTATTTTGACTGTCGTTGAGTCGGCCATTTTAGATATCGTCCTAAAAAGTCGAAAAAATCCAAAAATGGATCTGTAATTAACGGAAGTAAATTGACATTTATCAACCATCACTTCGTCAATGTTTATTGATCCGAGATGAACAATTTGAAGATTAATTTTCTTGCTCAGTGCCCGCGTAATTCCAAGCTCAAATAATTGACTAGATGTATTTGTTAGGTTGTCTTTGATGCAACTAATATTAAGAGAACGTGTGATAAAAATTACTTTTCTCACGATTTTCTAGCTCCTCTCAGAACAAAGAACATCTCTCGAATAGATGACATGAGAACAAGCAACAATATGGTAATAACAGAAGACATAACATCCCCTGCGGCCCCAAACTTTTGGATAAAGAATATGGACAATATAAAATTCAAACCGGCAGTGAAACCATGGAATACAGTGAATACACGAAGGCGGTCATTGCTATTTAGTAATGTAATAATAGGCGATATCTGAGTGGCATCACAAAGCAGGCGGTGTTCGTAGTAGGTAACACCCGAGGGCAGTCGCGCTGCAGGAACTGCCAGCGGATCACTGTTGTTAATCATGTCGTCAATGCGGCCGCGGCAAAGTCAACTGGCTGCATAAGAAATCCGTCAGAAAGTATCTCTGTCGTTAATGTCTTCTAGGGGATTTGATACACAAATTTGCACAACAAGGTACTAGTTAAGGGGTTTGCAGGTCTTCTGCAGGGCGGACTAAATAGATTGCTAAACTTCAGCCAGCAATATATATCACCAGTGGTCAAATCAAACTCATTATTGAGCTCGTCACTCTTACCTAAGTCGGGCTCACTGATCCAGTGTGTTATATATTATTCACATTTATAATGATATTGATCGTGTCATCACTAGAGCCGCCATCTACTATCATGAGCTCAGCATCAGTGCAATCTTGGTCTAAAACCGAAAGGATGCTCCGCTCTACAAATGCAACTTGATTAAAGCATGGCACTACAATTTATATCTTTTGGGGTGGCGCAATCCACGCTTAATAGTGGTTGAGATCTGATAAGCAGTCGGCGAAAAAATTGCATAGAACAAAATCGATATTACTTCCCTTGCCATACGTCCATGTTCCTACTGATGCATGTAGTATGCAAACAAATCACCATCCACCGGATGTCTAACCGATACTTTTGGTGCAGATGGATTAATTACAATGTATCCAATCTCTTTGAGAAAATCAAGAATCTCTTGGCTAGATGATTTTTGTTGCTTTAGCATAACATCTGAACACTCCATCATTATACATGGGTGGTATTTCCTTAGTGTTTCCGTCGCACCTAACAAGACCTTAAACTCAGCGCCTTCAACATCAATTTTTATTATCGCCGGCCGCAGATTATACTTTTGAACAAGCGAATCCAGCGTTACAGCTTGTACTTCTTCAATTACAGCCAGCTTTCCAAGCACGGCACCGTGTGAAAAATCGCCTATACTCGAATATTCCTCATTTCCATGAAGCGTATTCAACTGGATTAGACCAGGTTGGTCAGATATAATATATTTGACTGGTAGAACTTTATCTGTCAAATTGTTAATTCGTATATTTTCCAGCAATTTGGAATATGCACCGGTTGTTGGTTCAATTGCCAAAACGCGTCCTGACTTTAGACGCAAAGCTGAACCAATCGAATAAAACCCAACGTTAGCACCCACATCAATCACATCTTTCTCGAGATCGATGTTTTCAAAAAAAACTCTTGAAATATCGGGTTCGTAACTACCATATATCATGCAGCGCTGAAACAGATTTGACTTTGGACTTATTTTAAAATTGCCTGAAAATTCCGGAACGTGTACCACGACATCTTCATTGCAGGATTCTGCGAATCTGGAAAGTGCCGCGAAAGCGTTCCTGTATTTAAACCTTAGTAAGGCGGTTCTCAACATTAACGGCACAAAAAAGATATATTGTGCGAGAGACGAAGATTTGAACAAGTACTTGATTGTTAGATACATATCGAAATTGAGTTAAATTGCCTGTGAATGATCCAAATTAGCCTGGCACAGGAAGATCGCCAAGGACTAAGAAATAATGTATTCAAATAGGGGTAAGGTATGGTGAAACAAATGGCTGTATCTAAATAGATTCAAAACACTCCGATAATTTGCTAAGCGCAATTATCTTCGAACACGCTAAACCTCCACTGTCTATACTCAGCTAGGCCCTGAAAGGCCTCGCAAGCGATCGTCTCCTTGAATTGAATGAACCGCTGGTCAGTGCCGCACTGATTGCAACCATGATATTGAATTGATATATCATTACCATCTCTTGACTGCCAGCAGCTAATTGGCAACTGGTGCACTAATGTTGGCGCAGCCCTTACAGACTGAAGTGTGATGTTCATCGCGAACACCTTGCCTCCGAGAAGTCCCCCAGCTTTTAACGCCTTGACGGTGACCGGAACTTGCAAAGCGAGCATAATTTCCTATACAGACTGTACAGACCTCGATTTACCAACGATCCTCTGGAAATGCTAACACCCCACGGAAACGTGCTTACAATTTCATTTTCCATCCCGGCACCGCTCTTGAAAGCAACTTGAGATTCCTGGTGGGCGTGAATAATTTTAGCGCTGGTGTAAAGTGTCTGTGGATAATACGGTCGATAGTTGTACTCCAAGCCAATCAATAAAGGTGTGACGTTTAAATCAACAATGGCTTGTCTAAAAGACGGTTGATCAGGAATACTTCCACTACTGACACTTTTGTTATGTCGGCATAACTCCAGGTGTCTATTCATCCAGTGTTCAAAGAAATTGCCAGGCAAAAGCAATTTATTAAATGCCAAAACACCAGTATTGATTTCTGGTAGTATTTTCATTTCAACTGACCAAGTGGGTGGTCTGTTAAGCCACTCAAGATGGTAAAACGAATTTGATAATGGTTCTACCACGCCGACAATTGGCGACCTAGCAGTGGCCTCCCATAGTGGTCCTAAATCCCCCACAACTCTTGTGTCT
>CAIYNH010000969.1 GCA_903927495.1 uncultured beta proteobacterium | reverse complement strand
GGATCCAATACATTCACTATTTTTGATGGTGTCCCCTACGCAACAGGCACCTCCAGTTACCGAGTTAACAACAGCAATCCGCTGGTAGCCAGTGCCACGATAACAGGTTCCACATTAACCATCAACGGGCTCACAATCGGTACTGCTATCTTGTTGATCAACGATTCAGTCGGTAAAAGCATCACGGTGACGGTGGATGTAGTTTCGGCAGGTGCTTTACTCAGCACCGCGCCATCAAACCTGTCATTGGCCAGTGGCACTAGTAGCAGCGCTTACACAATTTCTGGCGGTATTCCATTTGCTGGTGCAGCAAATTTGTACAGTGTTCAAAGTTCAGTGCCGGGTTTGGTGAGTGCCTTGGTGAGCGGTGCCAATTTGACGATTACGGCACTGGCCAACACCGCCGGCGGTACGGCGAATGTGATTGTTTCGGATTCCAAGGGTACAAAATTTACAGTCGTTGTCGATGTCAAACCACCGGCTTTGTTTGTGGATGCGCCTGCCAATATCGTTGTTCGATCCGTCGCGCCGAATGATACTTATCTGGTGACGATCTCAGGTGGCGTAGCACCGTACACAGCCCTGAGCAGTGATACAGCGGTTGCAAGCACAACGGTGCCCGCGGCAAATGGCAAATTTACCATTCAGGGCCTCAGTGCTGGTTCCACCCTTGTCGTCATCAAGGACGCAGTCAACACGCCTATCACCCTCTCCGTGACTGTGCCAGCAAGCACGGCCTTGTTTAGCACCGCTCCGGCAACCTTAGCTATTTTGAGCGGCACCACGAATTTTTACAAAGTGTTTGGTGGTACTGCGCCCTACGCAGTCAATGACAACGGTAATGGTGTCATTGCTCAAGCTTTACTAAGCGGCAGCAACCTCGATACCTTGTCGATCAAGGGCTTGGCTGTTGGCAAGCAAACTATCGCCATCAGCGATGCAAAAGGTGCAGTCATCAGCATGGATGTGACGGTCAATACCGGCTTGTTCACAGATGCACCGACCAATTTGACACTGGCCAATGGAACCGGGAGCAACACCTTCACGATCTTTGGCGGTGTGCCCTTCAGCGGTGCGCCACCCACTTACAAGGTCAACAGCAGTAATGCTTTGGTGGCCAGTGCTGTCGTCACCGGGTCAAACCTGACGATCAGTGGTTTGTCGCTTGGTACTGCCATCTTGACAATCAGTGATTCGGTGGGATCTACCACCGCCATTACAGTCGCTGTGCCGGCGGCGGGTGCATTGATAAGCACAGCGCCGGCAAATCTTTTGCTGACCATGAATACTTCAGGCAACTATGCCGTCTCAGGGGGTATTCCATTCACAGGCTTGGCCTACAACTACAAGGCTGAGAGTAGCAATCAGAGTTTAGTGACCGCAACTGTCATTGGTTCATCCATCACCATTAATGCGCTGCCCAGCGTGGTAGGCGCTACAGCTGGCGGCTCTGCCAATGTCATTGTGACTGACTCCAAGGGTACGACGCTAACGATTGCGGTGACGGTGCCGGCACCGGTGGCGCTGTTTACCACGGCACCTGCGAACTTGACCATGTCCAGTGGTGTTGCGCTCACCTATGCCATCTCTGGTGGGTACCCGAACTACACCGTCTCTAGCAGCAACCCAGCGGTGGTGGGCGTGACTCAATCCGGGGCCACTGGAGCCTCCTACACGCTGACACCTGTTACAGGGGCCAGCGGAGCTGCGGTGATAACGATGACTGACTCCAAAGGGACGACGGTCAACATCACGGCCACAGTCCCTGCTGCACCCGCGCTGGTCAGCACGGCACCGACCAATCTGACGCTGGCCAATGGCAGCGCTGCTGCCACCTATTACATCTCGGGTGGTGTTCAGATTGCAGGAGTCAAACCTTACAGTGTTGTCAGCAGCAACGCTGCGGTGGTGGCGGTCGTTGAGCCCAGCACAGCCGACGGTAAATTCACACTGCAGGGAATTTCCACGGGCGCAGCCTCGGTTGTTATCACCGACGCAGCAGGAGTCCATATCACACTGGCGGTCACCGTCCCAGCTCCAAACACTTTGTTCACCACGGCACCGTCGAGTCTGATCGTGGCCAGTGGAACCAGCAATTTCTACAACGTGATTGGTGGCTTGAAAGCCTATGTGGTTAAAAGCAGCAACCCATTGGTAGCTACAGCGGTTGTCAACGCCACAGGCGACTTGACCATTACCGGTGTTGCCACTGGCACAGCCACGGTAGCGGTGAGCGACAGTCTTGGCGCTGTGGTCAGCATTGCTGTTAGCGTACCAGCCCCTGGCGTGGTATTTACCGACGCACCGGCCAGCCTGACGCTGGCCAGCGGGAACCTGAACACCTACTCGATCTATGGTGGCACACAAGTGGTACCGGTTGGGCCTGGCACTGCCAAGTACAACTTGGCCAACAGCAACGCTACAGTTGTCAATGCAAGCATCAGCGGTACGACTCTGTCGCTTACCGGCTTGGCCGCAGGCACGGCCACACTCAACATCAGTGACGCGGCGGGTCAAAAGACGAGCATTGGTGTCACCGTGACTGCCACAAACGCCTTGATGACCACGGCACCGTCGAGCCTGACGGTGGTGGCCGCACAAGCTGCAGGCACCTATGTCTATGCCATAGCTGGCGGCACCAAAGACAGCTCGGGAGGCATCAACTACACGGTAACCAGCAGCAATCCAGCGGTGGTGAGTGTGAACGCACGTGCTGTGACGGCGCTGACCTTTGAATTGACGGGCGTTGCCACGGGAAGTGCCAACGTTGTGGTTGCTGACACCAGCGGCAACACCGTGACGATTGCGGTGACGGTACCGGCACCGGTGGCGCTGTTTACCACGGCACCGTCAAGTCTGGCTATTGCGATGGGGCCAGCCAAGGCGTTTGCGGTTTTTGGTGGTACACAGCCCTACACCGTTGTGAACACCAACCCCAGCGTAGCCAGTGGCAGTTTTGGTGCAACGCCCTCAACGCTGTCGATCACCGGAAGTGCTGTGGGGACCGCTTCCCTCATTGTGAGCGATGCCAAGGGCGCATCAGTGACCATTGCGGTGACGGTCACTTCGCCTGGCAAGCTATACACCAGCGCACCGGCATCAATTACCGTCGTTGCCAGTACCGGGGTTGATACTTTCTCGATCAACGGCGGGGCACCGACCTATACCGTGTCAAGCAGTAACTTGTTAGTTGCCGCTGTTTCAATGCCTGATGCCACGTCTCTTCGGATTCAGGGTGGGGTTAGTGGTTCGGCCGTGGTAACCGTGACTGATTCTGCAGGTGCAACAGTGACTATTGCCATCACAGTACCCGCAGCGGATGCGCTGTTCACTAACGCCCCATCGACCATCAACATCACGCAATTGGCCAGTCCGTTAACCTACGCTATATCGGGTGGTTACCCACCCTATGCTGCGCGAAGCGCCGACTCCGGTATCGTGACGGCCAATGTGGTCGGAGTTTCCGGCTTGTCCATCAGTGCGGTCAACAGCAGCGCAGCGGTAAATGGTGGATCCACTTCGGTACTTGTCAGCGATTCGCACGGACAAACTGTCACCATTCAAGTCAAGATTGGCTCGTCTACGGCATTGTTTACGGATGCGCCTATCAAGGCTGGCGGTGTGACGATTGCAGTGCTCTCCACAAATACCTATATGTTGAATGGCGGCACTGCATTTCAAAATGGGGGTACAGCCTCTTACTTAGTGCAAAGCACCAACCCAGGTGTGGTTAGTGCTACCGTTGTTGGGCCTGTTTTGACAGTAGTTGGGAATGCTGCGGGTACTGGCACCATTGAAGTTACTGATGCCATTGGTACCAAGCTTGATATTTTGTTCACTGTGGGTACCGGTAGCAGTTCGTCTAGCACCAACACCTATCCAACCTTGACATCTGTTCTGCAGACCTCAGCAGGCGTGGCAACAAGCTCGATTGATGCCACTGGTTACAACTTGCTGCAGGTAACTTTGAAAGACCCTGGCAATGTTGGCATCGCCAATCAGTTAATCACTGTGACGGGGGATCCTACCAAACTCAGCTTCCCTGATGGACAGTCAGCGTTAACTAATGCCTCCGGAGTGGCCTCCATCAAAGTAACGCGTCACGACTTGTTGGCGACCGGTGCGGGGGCAATGACTGTAAATTACGACTACCAGGTGGGCATGATTACTGCTTACAGTTTAGGCACGCCACCCGTGACTCCCAAGATGGTGACCAGTTATGTAGGGTACCAGGTGACCACGGCCAATATCTCACTGACCAATCTTGACGTGACTGCTGCAACTCCCTTGGCGGCGTATGGTACGCGGCAGGTCACCGTGGTCGCCAACATCACCACCAATGGGATCACAGCGCCAGCGACAACCACACCCATCAACGTCAGTTTTTCTGCTAATTGTGGTCAGGTGAGTCCGAGCACAGCGACAACCGACAGTACCGGCACGGTTTTGGTGACCTTTTCCGCAACCGATATTGCAGGCACCTCCCCCAGTACCTTGGGTTGTAGCGGAAAGGCCGTGCAGATTACTGCGAGTACCAGCGGGGCAACCGCCATCAGTCAGAGCTTGAATGTTACTCAGGCACCTGCGACCAGCATGAGTTTTGTCAGCGCTTCACCAACCCGGATTTATCTGCAGAATTCGGGCGGGGTAAGTCAATCTTTGCTGACCTTCCAGTTGTTAAATCAATTGGGCGAAGGCATTAAGGGGCAACAAGTGCAACTGACCTTGAAAACCCTGAATGGCGGTGCGATTCCCAATTACAGCGGTATTCCGAATGCTGCCTTTGACACGGCAGGCAACACGACCCTATTGCCTTTGACGACGGATGGTAGTGGCAAAATTTCGCAGGCAATATACGCTGGCATCGTACCTGCCAGTGTGATCGTGAATGCTGCGCTGGTTTCGGACGCGACCATCAATATAAATTCGTCGGTGTTGGCCATTTCTTCTGGCCGACCTGTGCAATCAAGACTCAGTCTGTCGATTGCCAAGTCGGCAATTGAGGGTTTTAGTGTTGATGGGACCTCAACCACCGCAAGACTTTTTATGTCGGATCGCCAAGGAAATCCAGTGCCAGATGGCACCGCTGTCAACATGGTTGTCGAGTCAGGTGGCGCCACTCTTACAACAGGTACTTGCACAACTGGTACGGTGGCACCTGGCGATTCCAGTTGCACATTAACGATTGTGTCGGGTGGTACGCGACCGGCTAATGGACTCGTGACTGTTCTAGCTTATGCGGTGGGTGAAGAAGACTTTACCGATACCAATGGCGACAACATGTACACCTGTGGTGAACCCTTTACCGATTTGGGTAATGCATATCGCGATGATTCGATGACATCCACAGGACTTAACGCCTACGTTGGAGGCGATTTCACGGTTCCACGCGACATGCTCGTCACCCCTAGTTGTGCTTTGGGCGGTGTGACAGCGGGTAACGGTGTTCCAGGTACGTTTGATGGTATTTGGGGTGCCGTGGATGTGCGAGCTCAAGCGCCGCTGGTTATGGCCACGGGCCAAGCAAATATTACGCAGCCTATCCCCATAACGGCGAATGCATTGACTCTCAATCTGGCTGACTTAAATGGGAACAGCCTGCCTACAGGGACGAGTGTTGCCTTTACTACAGCGGACAATACATCGCTGAATAGTCTCACATGCACTGTCGTATCCGGCGCAAGCACCACTGTGCCGAATTCTTTGGTCCCGGTGACGATAGCTGCTCTTCTTGGTGGGTGTGCAACCGGCGACCTTGTTACGGTAACTGTCACCAGTCCATTGGGTGTCGTCACTTCTCGGGGTTATTTAGTGCCATAAAGGGTTGTAGCTAACTGGGTCTGAAGTTTTAAGTAACCGCTGGTAGACGGCCGGGTCGATTTTGGGAGTCTCGTTGTAATTTGAGGGTGTCTGGCCCTGAGGAATTTTTCTCTGTCCAGGAGTTTAAAATCTAACCTGCTCCCATTGTTCGACTTTGACCAGCGTTGAATCACTCGCCAAAATATTTGTCATATTAATTTTATGAACTCTAGCCAGAAAAATATGTCCTTAACCCGTAAGTTGTTATTGTCGGTCGCTGCTGTTGGTTTAGTTGCAGGTGTGGGTTATCGTTTTCTCTTGCCTCACTTTCAGGATTCCCAAGTCTCGGCTCAGGTATCCGAAATATTACCGGCCGTGGAATCATGCAAAAAGTTGATTGCCAATGCGGTGCAAACGACCACTGCGCCTGCTTTGAGCCAATCGATGTTTATTTGCGACGGAGGTGCTTCTGCTGGCGTGAGTATCCCGAAGTTTCTGAAATCAATTGCTATCAGTGCTGTTGGCACTATCACGGTGACCTTGGACTACCGGGCTTTGCCCGCCGTTACTCCGATCAGCAATGTGCTCACTTTTTCACCCATGGTCAATCAGTCAGATTTGTTGGGTGCGGCAGATGTTCGCAAAACCATCGTTTCGTGGCGCTGTGGCAGCCCTAGGGATGGCACCACGATTGATCAGAAGTATCTGCCCAAGTCCTGCAATGCTTGAGTCAGATAGTTTGACTCTTACTGGGGCGCATCTCGTTTTTGCATTGGAATTCATCGCTTGACGATTTGAATGCGCCATGGATGGCACCCTCTGTAGCACCAATAGTACCCACTAAAGCTTCAAATTCGATAGCACCTAGCGCTTACTGCACGGGCGTTAGCGGTTATTTTCTTATGTGATGATTGGCTCATGTTCCGGCTTTGCGCCAAGCACCAGGTCGGGCCTGATATGCAGGTCAAATGCAATCTGCCTGCCTGCTCGCCGCACGGCCAGGGCGAGCAGATAGGTGCCTGTGAATTGACGCTGTCACAGCAGACGCTGACCATCAATCAAAGCCACAGCAAACAGGCTGACATCGCGCTTGATGTTATTGCGTGTGACGGCCCGGTAATCCAAGTCTCTCGAGTCGGAAGACTCTTCTATCATGACGTATTGATGTAAAAAATGTTTTGCGAACCACACGGAACCTGCCCGGTCAGACCTCTCGCCAGCTCAAAGCCCAGGCGGCATTGAGCGGCCTGAAGCTTGAAGAATTGGCCTCTTGCCGACTCTTGGCTCAATCGGATTCGCCGCAGTTTGAGTTCAGCACATCCATTTTTGATATACATTATCAAAATGTATATTTAACCTAGGCTGATCATGCAAGTTTCAAGATGGGGCAATTCACTGGCGGTACGGTTTCCGGCAGCACTTGTGCAAGCGCTTGATTTGAAAGAAGGTGAAGAAATTGATCTTCATCTGGTTGGCAGCCGGTCTTTTGAGGTGGCTAAAAAACCATCGGTAACCGAGTTGCTGTCGCGCTTGCAGCAGTATCGCGGACGCTTGCCAGCAGACTTTCATTTTGACCGGCTTGAAGCCAACCAGAGTGACAACGTGCTGTGAGCAAACCCTTTGTCGACAGCAATGTCGTGTTGTATCTTTTGTCTGGCGATGCAGTCAAAGCCGATAAGGCTCAAGCTATTCTGGTAGCGGGTGCTGTCATCAGCATCCAAGTGCTCAATGAAGTGACTTCTGTTTGCCAACGCAAGCTCAAGATGCCTTGGCAAGAAATAGATGCCTTGCTGATGGCTGTCAAAGCGTCATGCGAGGTCGTGCCCTTGACGCTGGCATCACATGAAAAGGCCATTGAGCTTGCCAAGCAGCACCAGTTGTCGTTTTACGATGCCAATATCGTGGCCTGCGCCGTCATCTCTGGGGCACCGGTGCTGTTGACCGAAGACATGCATGCCGGGTTACAGCTCGGAGACATGGTGCTCAAGAATCCATTTGTTGAAATTCAGACTTCCTGATCCGCAAGGAATTCCGAATGGCACTGATCGCGTCTTGTAGCTGTGGCTTCCAGCCGCAGACGCTGGGGAAAGCGGCAAGATGCCGCTTCCACAAGTGCCACGCCTGATTCCGATTTTTGTCGCATTT
>CAIYNH010000968.1 GCA_903927495.1 uncultured beta proteobacterium | reverse complement strand
CTATATAAATCAATCACTTATAAGATAGCTACTGGACAGGTGATCAGTCTATGTGTTGATTTATATTCACCAAAATAGTGCAATTCAGTCTGTAAAAAGTCTGTAAATTTAAAAAGGGGTCGCGATGGCACGACCAAGCAAGAACGCCGCAATTGATTACGCGACCACTCATGACCTGACGCATGGGCTTCTAGAGCGTGCAGCTTGCCCTGACGGACTGCCGTTTGTTCTGGTGAAGGATGCCGACAAGAGGGGTTTGCGACTGCGAGTCACCAAAGCAGGGGGCAAGCACTGGCAGTTTGAAACCCGCTTGCGTAGTGGGCGGCTATTCACGAGGGCGCTAGGCGAATGGCCCACCATATCCATTGATGATGCCAAGACCGAGGCACACCGCCTGCGCGGGCTGACCGAGAAAGGTATTGACCCGCGAAATTCAGAACGCGAGCAACACGAAATTATGTCTGCCGCGACTGAAGCCGCAAATGCCCACGCACTGACTGTTCACGATATTTGGCCGCGTTACCTGGCCGAGGGTCGACCTAAGCGCAAAGATGCATGGAAGCCCGGTTATCGCGCTTCATTGGACGTGATGTCTGTGCCCGGTGGCGTAGCAAAGAAGCGCGGGCAGGGATTGACCAGACCGGGGCCGCTCTATCCGCTGCTGGCGCTGAAATTGGCCGACGTGACCGAGGATGCACTTCAAGTATGGTTTGAACGTGAAGCAGTTGCAGGCAAGCACCAAGCGACACGAGCTTTGATGATGTTCAGGGGGTTTCTGCGTTGGTGTTCTGCGCGGCCTGAGTACCGAAGACTGGTCGACCGTGACGCTGGCAAAGCACCGGCGATTCTGGAAAACCTACCAAGTAACAAGAAACGCACTGATGTTCTCGGTGTCGCCCAATTGCCTAGCTGGTGGCAAGGGGTGGAACAACTGACGAACCGCACTGCCAGTGTCTACCTGAAAGCCTTGGTGTTGACCGGCGCACGCAAGGAGGAATTGGCTGGACTGACTTGGGTAAACGTGGACTTTCAGTGGCGCAACCTCACTCTTGCCGATAAGGTCGAGCAAACCCGCACCATTCCCTTGACCCCATATCTGGCGCATCTGCTCGCGACGCTGCCGCGGGTGAATGCGTTTGTGTTCGCGAGCGCAAGCAAGGCAGGGCGGATTAGCGATGCCCGTTCAAGTCACAAAAAGACTTTGCAAAGCGCCGGGATAGATCACCTTACTTTTCATGGCTTGCGCCGCACATTCACTCAACGCGGTAGAAGTGTCGTTCCTGCTGGTGCAGTTGCCCAAATCGCAGGGCACAAACCAAGCGCCACCGCTGAAGGTTACGCGATTTTGCCGTTGGACGATTTAAGGCCATACGCTGCGCTGATTGAGGCGCGAATTTTGGAGCAGGCCGGGATTGAGTTTGATGTCAAAGCGGAGCCAGGAAAATTGCAATTGGTGGCTGGTTGACACTATGAATTGATGCCAATACAATAAATACACCGATGCGATTCACTTTTGACCCAGACAAAGGCTCAACCAACATCTCGAAACACGGGCTTTCATTAGCGGATGCGCCGCTGGTGTTCAATGCACCGAATAAGCTGACGCTGGAATCCCCCAAAGCCAGTGAGGATCGACTGATGGACATTGCACTGGTGGAGGTTGCTGGTGTGGTGT
>CAIYNH010000967.1 GCA_903927495.1 uncultured beta proteobacterium | reverse complement strand
GCCAGTAAGTTTAGCTTTTGCGTCCAAAATTTCAGACTTTACTGGTTCAACATCGGGTGAATTTGGCGGTAAAACAGTCAGTACTTTTTCCCAGTGGCTGATGGCTTTTTTGTAATCGGCACTTTGATAGGCGGCTTGCCCGGCCATCATCAGTGCGATGGGGTGTTGTGGATCGAGCAGCAGCGCTTTATTGACCAACTGTGCTGGTCGATCTTTGAGGTTGCCATTGGCTCGTGTTGCCAATAAATCAGCGTATTGTGTGAGTAGGTCAGCATTCGTATCAACCAATTTTCCTGCTTTTATAAAGGCCTGCTCTGCTTCAGGAAGGTGCCCTTGAGTCTTGTAAGCGCGTGCCAGTTTGATCCAGCCCTCGAGGTCTGAGGGGTCTTCCTTGAGGCGAGAGGCTAGGCGTTCAACCATCTGGTTGATCATCTCAGGGGTCATGCCAGCAGCGGCACCTGCCGGAACTGGAGGCAGTTTGCCAGCTTCAGAATTTTGTACGGAACTCGAATTTTCTAAAACTGGCATGCCTGCTTTGGTGCGGGCGTTGTTGATGTCGGCCTCAACCTGCTGAGCATCTGGTGAGCCAGGTTCTAATTCAAGCAATAATTTTTCCCATTGGCTGATGGCAAGTTTCAGATCGGATCGGCGATAAGCTGCAACACCTGACATCATCAAACCCATTGGATGCTTAGGATTGATTGCGAGCGCCTTATTGATCAGTTCGAGCGGTTTGCCTTCAATGTTGTTGTCGGCACGCACAGCCAGCAGGTCAGCGAAATCCACTAACAAGTCAGGTTCAGTGTTGACAAGGCTACCGGCCTTTACAAAGGCCTGCTCAGCTTCATCAAAACGACCCATTACCTTGTAAGACCTTGCCAGCATAGCCCAGCCTTTTGGATTGTCCGGGTTGGCTTTGAGTTTGGCAGCCAGGGTATCTACCATTTGCTTGATTTGTTGGTCATCCACTTTGGCTGCCATTACCGGGTCAATGGCAGCGGGTGTGCCTAAAAGCATGTAAATACCCAGTGCCATAACCGGCATGCTCAAGCCAATGACCAGAGCTGTGCGTCGAGCAGTCCAGAAAATGTTGCTACTCGATTGTGGCAGTGCATCAAAGCTTTCAGTGTCGTCAAGCAGTCGCAATTGCAGCTCATCCCGAGTTGCTTCAAAGTCTTGCTGACTGATTACACTTCGAGCCAGATCAGACTCAAGTGCGAGCAATTGATCGCGGTGGATATCGGTGTTGAGTCGCTCGCTTGAAACACCACTCGCTTTTGTCTTCCGCAACAAGGGGCGCACCATCCAGCCTACCACCAGCAGCGTCAATAACGCTGCAATACCAATAAAAACATTCATTTTGAGGAATCAGTCTTTTGAAGAAGGGCTTGCGCTTTGGCGCGTTGAGCGGAATCGAGTACCGGCTTGTCGGGATTGTTTTGAGCTCTTCGAATAATCCCAACGAGGGCCCAGATTGCACCTAATAAAAGAACCAATGGACCAAACCAAAGTAACCAGGTAACAGGTTTTACGGGTGGTCTATAGAGCACAAAATCACCATAGCGGCTGACCAAAAATTCCTTGATTTCAGGATCACTCTTGCCAGCTTTAATGAGTGTGCGAACCTCGCGACGTAAATCCATGGCCAATTCGGCACGAGATCCAGCCAGAGATTCGTTCTGGCATACCAGGCAGCGCAAATCTTCGGCGATCACGATCAGGCGCTGTTCAACCACGGGGTCTTCAGCCAAATCAACAGCTTCGCCCGCATACGAAGTCAATGCAGATAGCAGCGCCAATAGGATTGACAACCAATATTTCATTTTTGCAACTCCTTGATCAGTGGAATGATTTTGTCGCGCAAAGCCTCTGGTGTGATTGGTCCGATTTGTTTGTAGCGGATCACCCCCATTTTGTCGATCAAAAAGCTCTCAGGGACACCGTAAACACCAAAGTCAATGCCGATACGACCGTCTCGGTCAGCTACGGCCATGTCGTACGGATTACCGAATCGTGCCAGCCATTGCTGGCCATCCCGGTCTTTGTCTTTGTAGTCCAGACCAACGATGGTGAGCATTTTGCTTTTGGCAAATTCAACCAGAATGGGGTGTTCATCACGGCACGCCACGCACCACGATGCCCAAGTGTTAAGTAACCAGACCTTTCCCAACATGTCTTTTGAGCTTAATTGCTGCGCTGGGGTTTCCAGTAAGGGAGCTGAAAAAATGGGTGCTGGTTTGCCAATCAGTGGCGACGGAATTTCATGGGGATCGCGGGTTAGCCCAATCGCCAGAAAGACCAGCAACACCCCAAAAATTCCCAAAGGAATGTAGGCCTTTTTCATGCTGTAGCGCCTTTGATATTGTGAGCACTGATTTTGGCTGCTAGCTTTTTACGATAGCGTTTGTCAAGTGCAGCCATGGCACCACCGAGTGCCATGAATAGGCAGCCGACCCAGATCCACGGCACAAATGGCTTGTGGTACACCCGCATGGCCCAAGCAGGTTTTTCACCGCCTTCAAGTTTTTCTCCGAGAGAAACATACACATCACGGGTAAAACCACTGTCAATGGCAGCTTCGGTCATGGGCATGGTAGAAGAAAAATAGGTTCTCTTTTCGGGGTGCATTGTTTTTAAAACTTTGTCATCTTTGATCAGTTCCACATCACCGACATCCGCACTGTAATTGGGACCACCCTCTTCATGGATACCAACCAGGCGCAAGGTATAACCACCCACCATGACAGTGTCACCAAGGGTCATACGCACATCTTTTTCTGTTTCATAACCTTTTACCATGGTGATCCCCACCACACAAATGGCAATACCAATGTGGGCCACGTGCATGCCCCAAAAAGAAATAGGTGTCGATTTCCAGTTCACTGTATCTTTGAGTTGGCGGTAAATTTGCAGCATCGACGCCAAGACGATCCAAATTGCCAGTGACAGTGCCAAGGCAACCAGGGGTGACCAAGGACCCGCAAAAAAAGGTGCAACACAGCCCAAGACAACTGACAGGATGCCGACTGGACGTAACTTTTTGGTCAGTTCGGCAACAGTGTCATTTTTCCAGCGCGCGAAAGACCCGACCACCATAAAAAAGAGTACAGGCAGCATGATGGGTGCAAAAACACTGTTGAAGTAAGGCGGGCCTACCGAGAGTTTGCCCAGGTTCAGGGCATCTATGATGAGCGGATACAGAGTTCCCAATAACACTGCAGCGGCAGCGGTGGCCAGCAAAACATTGTTGACAAGCAAGAAGGTTTCCCGTGATACCAGGGCAAAAGCACCACCCGAGCGTACCTTGCCAGAGCGAGCTGCAAACAGAATCAATGAGCTGCCCACCACAACAGCTAGAAACATCAAAATAAACACGCCTCGCTTTGGATCTGATGCAAAAGCATGAACCGAGGTCAGCACGCCTGAGCGCACCAAGAAAGTACCCAGCAAGCTTAATGAAAAAGCAATCAGCGACAGCATGATGGTCCAACTTCTGAACAAGCCGCGTTTTTCAGTGACTGCCAGGGAATGTATCAATGCTGTACCGACCAGCCATGGCAGAAATGACGCGTTTTCAACCGGATCCCAAAACCACCAGCCACCCCAACCTAATTCGTAATAAGCCCACCATGAACCCATGGCAATGCCAATAGTCAGGCAAATCCAGGCAGCAGTTGCCCAGGGACGGGTCCAGCGTGCCCATGCCGCATCCAGTCGGCCGTTAAGCAGTGCGGCAATTGAAAATGCAAAAGGAACCGACATGCCCACATAACCCATGTAGAGCATAGGCGGGTGAAACACCAGACCTGGGTCCTGCAGTAAAGGATTCAGGTCGCGACCGTCGGTCGGGATCTCACTCAAACGCGTAAATGGACTGGAGGTGATCAGCATAAATAGCAAAAACCCTACCGCAATCAGAGCCATCACACCCAGCACGCGCGAGACCATCACGTCGGGCAGCTGGCGTGAAAACAGTGAAATAGCCATCATCCAGGAGCACAGCATCACCAGCCACAGAAGCAGTGAGCCTTCGTGGCCACCCCAAACGGCAGCAATCCGGTAAATGGCAGGTAGTTTGGTATTGGAATGCTGTGCCACATACATCACCGAAAAATCGTTGGTATAAAACGAATAAGTCAGACACAGAAAAGAAAAACCGGTAAGCAGCCATAGCGCTTGGGCACCTGGTCGTGCAATTGCCATCCAGTCATGGCGTCCGCGCTGACCGCCGGCAATGCTCAAAATGCCCATCGCCAGTGCGACCAAAAGGGCAAGAATCAGAGAAAAATGGCCAATTTCTGGAATCATGGTGTAGGTCAGTTTGTTAATTAAAGGGGCTCAAAACCTATTTGAGTGTTTTGGTCGCTTTTTCGATTTGCGCCTGATCCATGGCGTGTTGCGCCTCGGGGGGCATGTAATTCTCATCGTGTTTGGCCAATACTTCAGAAGCAGCAAATTTGCCGGAGTCGGTTAACTTGCCCTGTGCCACCACACCCTTGCCTTCACGAAACAGGTCGGGCAGGATACCGGTGTAACTCACAGGAACTTCCTTGACGCTGTCGGTAACGATGAATGACACCGTCAGGTTGTCGCGTTGAACGGTTCCTGTCTTGACCAGACCACCAATGCGAAAGGCCCGATTTTTGGGTGCTTCGCCGCTGGCAACCTGACTCGGAGTGAAGAAAAACACCAGACTGCTTTCAAAAGCATTCAGGACGAAGTAGGCGGCCAGCCCAATAGCGGCGACACCACCGGCAATGATGGCGGCGCGTTTATGACGAGGTTTCATGGTGTGTTGTGAAGTGAATCAGTTTGTGGGTCACTTGGGTTGGAAAGATTTCGTAAGATGTCCCGGCGTTGGGCGCGCACTTGCCAGATTTCAAATATTGCCACCAGTGCGGTAATGCCAAAGCTACCCCATACGTAGAAGGCGTAGCCCCCCATATTTAAAAAGTCTGCAACACTAAGCCACTGCATGTTTTACCCACTCCGTATGACGTTCGCGGTCAAGAATGATGCTGCGCACCCGCAACAGCGCTATGGCTATGGTGTACATCCAGAAAGCCAGCACCATGATCAGCATACCTGCCAGCATGGGGGTCGCCATGGAGGCACCTTTCATGGAAACCGATGCACCTTGGTGCAGGGTGTTCCACCATTTAACCGAGAAATAGATGATGGGTACGTTGACGGCTCCCACCAGCGCCAAAATTGCACAAGCCTTGTCGGCCCGACGCGGGTCATCAATTGAGGCTTGCAAGGCTAAAAATCCCAGGTAGAGAAACAGCAAAATCAGTTCGGAAGTCAAGCGTGCGTCCCACACCCACCAGGCTCCCCACATGGGTTTACCCCAAAGCGCACCGGTGATCAGCGATAAAAAGGCAAATAGCGCCCCGGTGGGTGCCAGAGCCGATGCCATCATGCCTGACAGGCGGGTATTGAAAGCCAGTCCAAAACCGGCCCAGGCTGCCATGACCAGATAGATAAACATCGACATTTGTGAGGCTGGCACGTGTACAAAAATGATGCGGTAGCCCTGCCCTTGCTGTGCGTCAACGGGTGCAACGAAAAATGAAATCCACAAACCAATCACGGTAAGTAGCGCGGCCAGACCGGAAAACCACGGCCAGATTCGACCAGAAAGTGTGTAAAAGTTTTGCGGCGAGGCAAACTTGAACCAATGAATATCACGTAGTTTCATTCCAGAGAAATCCTCAAAGCGGCCGATGTGGCCAAGGGTGAGAAAAATAGCGAGAGTACCAACAAAGCCGCCAGCAGTGACAGGTGGCCAGCAATCCCCATGCCGGCAGCATCGGCTTCGACCGCACCTGCACCAAAAATTAGCACCGGGATATACAAAGGCAAAATTAGCAGCGACAACAGCACACCGGCCCCACGCACGCCCAAGGTCAAGGCTGCGCCGATGCTGCCAATCAAGCTCAAGGTGGGTGTACCCAGCAGCAGCGATAGCATCAAAATTCCCAAAGCTCTGCTGTCCAGACCGAATTGCAGACCGAGTACCGGGGCCATCAGCACCAGTGGCAAGCCCGACATCACAAAATGTGCCAACGCTTTGGCCAGCACCAGCAGCCCCAGCGGAGTTGGCGACAATACCATTTGCTCCAGCGAGCCATCGGCATAGTCGGTGGCAAACATGCGTTGCAGCGACAGCATGGCAGCGAGTAAAGCGCTTACCCACAACACGCCCGGGGCCATGCGCAGCAGCAGGGCCGACTCTGGCCCAACCCCCAAAGGAAACAAACTGGCAATGACTACAAAAAACACCAGCGGAGTCAGCACCTCGCCCTTTTGTCGCATACCCAAAGAAATTTCTCGCTGCAGCACCGCTAGCATGACCTGACCCAAGCCTAAAGTCTTGACTGCGGCACTCATTGGGCTTGCAACTCCAGCAATTGTGCCGGGATGTCGCCCACCGGCACGCGTTGGTGGCTAGTCAGTACTGCCAAGCCACCATTCCCCAGATGTGCTGCAATCAGATCTGCCAGCAACTTGATTCCGGCATCGTCCATGGCCACGTAAGGCTCATCGAGCACCCACAGACACGCCGGACTTAAGGCCAGCCGAGACAAAGCTACGCGACGCTTTTGACCCTGGGACAAATGGCGCACCAATTGGCGTCCGCGTCCACGCAGTCCAAAGCGTGCCAGCACTTCTTGGGTTTGTCCGGAGTCGGGAACAATCCCGCTCAAGGCGGCCCGAAAAGCCATGTTTTCATCTACTGTCATGGATTCCTGCAAGGCATTCAAGTGGCCCAAATAGCACAGATCTTGGCGGTAAGCATCGCTTTGGAAATGGATGGATTTGCCGTTCCAGAGAATATCGCCGGACTCGATACTGGCCAACCCGCAGACCATGCGCAGCAGACTGGTTTTGCCCACGCCATTGGCTCCTGCCACGTACAACCATTGACCACT
>CAIYNH010000966.1 GCA_903927495.1 uncultured beta proteobacterium | reverse complement strand
CACGGCGGCCGGTTGCCAGTTGGTTGCCATGTGTGATTTGGCGGTAGCCGCCAGCAGCGCCAGGTTTGCGGTGAGCGGGGTTAATTTGGGGCTGTTTTGCGCGACACCGAGTGTGGCGCTCACGCGCAACCTGGGACGCAAAGCAGCCTTTGAGATGCTGGTTACAGGTGAATTCATCACGGCAGAACAAGCCCTGCAAAAAGGCCTGATCAATCGCATCGCCGAACCGGATGCGCTGGACGCTGAAGTGGAGCGCCTGGTGGCCAGCATTGTCGCCAAGCCACGTTTGGCCGTGACTCTAGGCAAGAGCCTTTTTTACCGGCAACTTGAAAACGGCATCGAAGCCGCCTACAACGATGCCGTGCAAACCATGGCCTGCAACATGATGGACGAGTCCGCGCTGGAAGGTGTGTTGGCATTCATTGAAAAAAGAGCGGTCCGACATTGACCGAATGAGCTACCAGTTAGATAGCATTTAATGCATGCTGGTAGGGCTCTACAAGCATATTTTACTTTTAACATGTGAAACCCAAAACGTTTCTTCGAAAGCGTTTGTCAGTTGCCGGGTTGAAGACTTAGCCGGCCATTTCCTGCTGCACCCACTGCCGCACTTGTGCATACGGGTAATGTTCCAGGGCAGCGAAACCGCTCAGGCTGCGCGCCTTGAGTTTGGTCAGCAGTGGCTCGGTTACGCCGCACAGGAATCTTGTCATGCTCTCGGCACTCAAGGGTTGGCGCATGAGCGACTGGTGTTTGGCCATCACAGCGCCACACAGTGTGTGGAAATTTTGCTCAACCAAGGCGGCCAATGGCATCGGTTCGGGCAACTGCGCCACTTGACTGTGGCACACCGAGCAATGACCACAGTGGACAGGTGCCTTATCGTCGCCAAAATAGCTGGCCAGTTGATGGCTCAGACACTGGTCGCTGGCAAAAAAGGCCAGCATGGCGTGGATGCGCTTGACCTCGCTGGCCTCTTTGGCTTGAAAATACCCCGCCAGTTCATGGCTCAGAAGTCGCGCATCACTACCGGGTTGCAGCACGGCATAGACTTCGGTCATCTGCTTGGCCTCTAGTTCAATCCAGCCTTTCGTGACAAAGTAGTCCAAGGCCGTCACGACCCGGCTGTGTTCGGCGTGGTAGCTACTGTACAAGGCATCAAAGTCGAGTGTGTACCAGGTTCTGGCTTGGCTGGCGCAGTTCATGATGGCTTGGACAAATTGAAGCCTCTCACCTCTAAAGCTTGCCAGTATTGTGTGAGGTGCTATCAAATATTTGAACCGGTAGTCGGCAAAGTAGGCGTAGCGTGAGGCAATCAGGCCACGCAGTTCAAGTTGCACCAGCAGGGTTTTGAGTGGCAACAGGCGGATATTGCTGCGACTTGACAGATTTGTGAGCGTGGTTTCCCAGGCTTGACCGGGTGCGACTGCCAAAATTTCATCTAGCACGATGCGAATGCCCTCGCTCTGTGGCGTGTCGCCGTAGACAAAGGTTTCCAGCACATGCAGGCTGTCGCGGTTGGCCAGTACAAAGCAGTCAGACGGTAAACCGTCGCGCCCGGCACGGCCAATCTCTTGGCTATAACCTTCGATAGATTTGGGCAAGTCAAAATGCACCACGTTGCGGATATTGCTCTTGTCAATGCCCATGCCAAAGGCGATGGTGGCCACGATGCAGTTGATTTGTCCGGCCATGAACTGTTGCTGTATGTCCTCGCGCTGTGCATGCTCCAGCCCAGCGTGGTAGGCCTGGGCGGGGCTGCCATGCTGGCTCAGGTGTGAGGCCACATCCTCCGCCGTTTGTTGCAGCGTGACATACACAATGCTGGGCTGATGGGCGCGCGTTGCGAACCATCTCACCAGGCGCCGCAGCTTGTCACGGCCGCTAACGGGCTCAACCAGTAAATTCAGGTTGGGCCGGCAAAAGCCGGTGCTGACCACATCGACTTCATCAATAGCGAATTTGGCCTGCATATCGGCTGCAACCGCTGGTGTGGCGGTGGCGGTCAACAGCAGGACTTGCGGGATTGCGAACTGGCGCTGGTAATCAGGCAACTTGAGGTAATCAGGGCGAAAGTTGTGACCCCATTCAGAGATGCAATGCGCCTCATCCACCACCAGCATCGAGATCGGCACTTGCGCGATGAAGTTGCGAAAGCGCTCGTTATTGAGCCGCTCCACCGAAATCATCAATATTTTGAGCTGACCCGAACGGGCCTGCGCCATCACCGCTTGGGTTTGCTCGCGGCTTTGGGTGGAGTCAATGCTTGCCGCAGCAATACCACGTCCGGTCATATAGGTAAGCTGGTCCTGGATCAGGGCCAGCAGCGGAGACACTACCAGCGTCAAATGGGGTAGCAGCAACGCTGGCAGTTGGTAGCACAGTGATTTTCCCGAGCCAGTCGGGAAAATGGCCGCAGCGCTGCGACCCGCCAGCACAGCGCTGATCACGTCCTGCTGTCCAGCGCGAAACTGGGCGTAGCCAAAAACTTGCTGAAGGGTTGAATGCATGACTGTTGCCTCTCGTCGGATTCAAGGTAAAAATTATTTCAATTGCCTTCTTTGATCTTTTGGATATTCAAACCAAAAATTTCAATATCGGAGTTTGCTTGAATAAAAGTTCTGACTTCAAGTTTTCCGCGCTGTAAACTGTCGTTTACGGTTATTCGACCACTAATATTTGAATTTATTCCATT
>CAIYNH010000965.1 GCA_903927495.1 uncultured beta proteobacterium | reverse complement strand
TCATGCTGCTGGTGGTGATTTTGACACCTTTGACCGGTGGAGTGCACCCGCTGGTAACTACAACGCACAAGACTGTAAAACAACATGGCTTTCATTCAAGACCGTGTCCAGTGGTGTCGGTGCTGGTGCATTGTTTGGCATGGCCCGTGACAACGGATGGACTGAGGGAAAGGTCACCCCAAGACTCGCGCCAGAACGGATATACAAGACCGTAGAGCCTCCGAATAAGTATCATCTTGGCAATAGTGCCAGTGAAGTGTTTAACCGACTAGAAAGCGCCACAAATCAGCATGGCTACATTGTAAAAAAACAAGGAACGCCAGAAGGTTTACGCGTAGTACCAAATGGGGACCGCCTAACAATTGCCAAGGAAAGCATGGCTGGATATCTTGCCGTGCCAGCATATGCGCCAGATGGCTCAATGCAAAGCTTGCAATTCATACCGCCACCTGGCATTGGTAAAAAGCTGAATCTACCTGGTGCTTCAATGTCTGGTGCATCGTTCACGCTGGGTACTGATGGCCCGGTGTATCTGTGCGAGGGTATCGGGGCGGCTTGGAGCGCATGGCAATCAACAGGTCACCGCGCCGTGTGTTGTTTTGGCTGGGGTAACGTGAAAACCATTGCCGCTCAACTGCGCCAGCAAGATACCACGGTCAAACTGGTTATCTGCCCTGATGTTGGCAAGGAAAGCGCCGCCGCTGATATTGCCGCCCTACATCAATGTACCGTGGTGACTATGCCCGATGGTTGGGAGCCAAACAGCGACATTAATGACCTGTTTTGTCGCGATGGTTTTGACGTGGTGGCTGCATTGTTGGAAGCTGCGACAGAGCCGCCAAAGCCGACGCCATTGCTGAAACCCGTGTCGATATTTGACGTAATCACAAATCCTTCTCCTCCGCAGAGTTTCGTTTGGGACAGGTATTTGCCTCGGGGCACTGTGACATTACTCGGTGCGCATGGTGGCACAGGTAAGAGCACAATTTCCCTGATGCTGGCAGTTTGTACCGCGCTGGGCAGGTCGCTGTTCGGTGTTGAAACCGAGCAGTGCAAGGTTCTATTTGTAAGTCTTGAAGATGATACGAATGTGGTGAGAAACCGACTTTCTAACATCTGCAAAGCATGGCTGATTGACCCCGCACAACTTAAGGACCATCTGCTAATAGTTGACGGCACTGAGTACCCTGAGTTATTCGCTGCTGAAAATCGTGGTGCCGGTGATACCACCGAAAGTTACTCTGAACTTTGCACACTGGTTCAATCCCAAAATATCGGTTTGGTCATGGTTGACAACGCAAGCGATGCCTTCGGCGGTGACGAAATCCAACGCCGTCAGGTTCGTGCCTTCATGCGCGCACTGTCGAAGGTGGCGCGCTTGACCAATTGCGCTGTTTTACTTCTTGCACACGTTGACAAGGCCACAAGTCGCAACCGCAAGGCCGAAGGTGGTGAAGGATATTCAGGTTCGACGGCATGGCACAACAGCGCCCGTAGCCGATTGTTTCTAACCCGTGGTGAAGATGGCCTACTAACGCTGGAGCACCAAAAAAGCAACTTCGACCGTATGCGAGAACCGCTCACCTTGAATTGGCTTAATGGGAGCTTTCCTCAACTAGTTGACGGTAGTTTTGATGGTTCGCTTCAACAAGGACTAGCTGATGACGATAGGGCAAATGCCCTGTTGAAATTGATAGTCGAATTCGAGAGTCGAGAACAGTATTGCAGCCCTGTGATAACAGCCAGAAACAATGTTCATGCGATGCTTCGAAGTGAGGTAGATTTTAAAAACCTTAAATTGAACAGTGACTCGACGAAGCGGATCGTAAATCAGTGTCAGCGTGCGAAATGGCTAGAGTCGATTGACTACCGCACCTCTGACCGCAAGACTCGCAAGCGCTGGACGGTGACAAGCCAAGGCCGTGCATATGCTGGGTTAAGTGCGCCTTCTGCGCCTTCTGCGCCATCACCATAAGAGCACACAAAGCGCAAGAGGTGCGCCTTGTGCGCCTTCTTGCGTGGGGGGTGTGGGGGAAAGCGCGCACAAAAGTACGGACTAATAGGGTGCACGGATGATGGCACTCGCCGAGGCATCTGTGACAAATGTAGACCGGATTTTGTGATAAACCATGCGTCAAATGGTATTTTTCCAGGCAGTGGCCATACTGGGAGATG
>CAIYNH010000964.1 GCA_903927495.1 uncultured beta proteobacterium | reverse complement strand
GTCGCTGAGTTGTGAGTCAAGCAAAAAAGGATCTTGCCAATTGAAGGATGCGTGGGCCATGCGATATCTCCGTTCATAAATTGAAAATTCAAAGCGGCAGCGCTTGGCGCATGGTAGTCTGCTCTGATGGACAAAAGCAAGTGACTTATCGTCACCAAGATATGCCTTTATGGAATATATTGAGGACTCTTTCATTCTCCTGAATGGGCACATTTCCTCGCATTCACCACCGATTATTCCTTGATGCAAAACGGATTAACGTTGTTCGATCCAACATGTTGTGTATATTTCGCACATCATGCGCAGAAAGATTCCATCCCTCCAGGCCCTGGCCTGCTTTGACGCTGCGGCCCGTCACGAGAGTTACACACGCGCCTCACAAGAGTTGGCGCTAACCCAAAGCGCGGTGTCTCGACAGATCACGGCTTTGGAGGAATTCCTCGGCGTAGCCCTGTTTCGGCGCACTCGCCACGGCGTAACGCTAAGTGAGCGGGGGGCCGAGTATGCGGCGCAAGTGGCGGCACGTCTGCAAGCGCTGGAACAAGACACGCTCGACGTGATGTCGACTCAAGGCCGGGGTGGCAGTATCCATCTGGCAGCAGTGCCGACATTTGCAACGCGCTGGCTGCTGCCGCGCCTTCCCGAACTGGCCGCACTACAACCCGAAATCACCGTTCACATCGAAACCCGCACGCGCCCCTTCCTGTTTGCTGATACACCGTTTGATGCCGCGCTGTACGCCGGGTCTGCTGATCAGATGGTTAATTGGGCCGGCACTCGGGCGATTCGTTTGCTCGCCGAAGACATGGTGCCGGTTTGCAAGCCAGCGCTACTGGGCTCGCATACGACGCTGCCGGCTCAAGCGCTGGCTGCTTTTCCGCTACTGCAGCAAAGTACACGACCAACGGCCTGGCGCCAATGGTTTGAGGCTCTGGGTGTAGCGGCACCCTTGGCCCTGTCGGGGCCGCGCTACGAATTGTTCTCCATGACCGCGGCAGCTGCAGTTCATGGTCTGGGCCTGGCGCTGGTTCCGCGCCTGTTGATTGAAGCCGAGTTGCAGCGCGGTGAATTGGTAGTGGCTTGCCAGCAGGTAGCTCCAAGCAACCGCGCCTACTATCTGGTTTTGCCAGAGCGTGCCGACGAGCGACCCGTGATGAAGACCTTTCTGGCCTGGCTGCAGCACAGCGCCACCGAAACGGCTTAGCAGCGGGTCCAGGACTGGCAGGGTCTACAATTTCCACCCTGTACCAGAGCTGACAGGCTGACTTTTCAGCCATACGGATCACAGCAGGAGACAAGCATGCCCCAGACCCCCGTCACCGCCGAAGAAAAGCGCGCCATCCTGCGCCGTGCCGCTCTCGAATACCACGAGTTTCCAACCCCCGGGAAAATCCGCATCGCCGCCACCAAGCAGTTGGTCAACCAGCATGACCTCGGACTGGCTTATTCACCCGGCGTGGCAGCGCCCTGCGAAGAAATCGTCAAGGACCCGAACAACGCCTTCAAGTACACCAGCCGCGGCAATCTGGTAGCCGTCATCACCAATGGCACGGCCGTGCTCGGCCTGGGCGACATTGGCCCGCTGGCAGCCAAGCCGGTGATGGAAGGC
>CAIYNH010000963.1 GCA_903927495.1 uncultured beta proteobacterium | reverse complement strand
TGGCTTACCTTGCAGCCCAATTCGACCCGGCCCTTTTCGGTATGCCGGTTCGCGTTGGAGATCAGGTTGTCGAGCACCTGGCGCAGTCGCGCGCCGTCCAGCAGCACGGCGGGCGGCAAGTCGCCCTGGCAGTTCAGCACAATCGTGTTGCCGGCGGCCTCGGCCTGAATCTTGCCGGCGCGCTCCATCTCGCTCAGCCAGAGTGCCAGCGCCAAGGGCTGCGGGCGCAGCACCAACTGGCCACTCTCCAGCCTTGATTGGTCCAGCAGTTCGTCAATCATGGCGAGCAGACGCAGGCCGTTGCGTTCGATGTCGCTGGTGCCCTCTTGCAGCGACAGGCGCGCAGAGCCCCGGCGCAGCATGCGCGCGTAGCCGATGATGGTGTTCAGTGGCGAATGCAACTCGTGGCTGACGCGCGCCAGAAAATCAGACTTGGCCCGGCTCGACTGCTGGCTCTGCTGCAGTTGCGCGTGCAACTTGCGCGACTGTTTACTCAGCGCCAGAAAGAACATGGGCGCAGTCACCAGCAATGCCCAGGTCAGGCTGGTGTACTGGGTAAACGGCAGATGCACAAAGCCCAGGTGGGAGACGGCACGCAGGCCCTCCACGACCCAGGCCACACCGTAGCCCAGCGCCAAGTAGCCGGCGGACTTGTCGCCCCGACGCCAGGCCATGATGGCCACATATAGGGACAACACGACGATGACCAGCAAGGCGCGCGACCACACCTCATTCCAAAGACCGTAGTTGAACGGGGTGATGAATCCGATCGCAACCGTCAGGGCCGCGATCACCAAAAAGACCCGGTCCCAGCGCGGATGGGTCGTGCGCAGATCCAGGAAGTCGCGCTGGATAAAGATCAGAGACAGCGCGGCGATCAAACCCGCCGGCACGTGAACATGAATTGGCAGTGCCAGCGTGGCGGGCCACAGATAGCGTTCCCACAAGCCTTCGCGGCCGAGTTCCATCAAGGCAGTGGAGAGATGCAGCAAGCTGAAATAGAGGTAAGTCCATTGCCGCAGGCGGACGAACACCGATAGCGAAATAAAGGCAACAATCAACGAACCGCCAGCCCCTGCGGCAACCATCAACTGCCGGCCGTCATCAGCCTGCAGCAAAGCCGTTGGCTGCCAAAGGCGTGCATTGAGGTCGAGCACCGGGCGCGATTGCACGCGCAGCAGGATCTGGCGGCTCTCGCCGCCCTCCAGTGTCAAGGGCAGCACCAAGCCCAGCGCATCGACCGGCTTGTCCTTCATGGGCACCTGCAAGCCCGACGAGACGCTGCTCCAGCCGTGCGAGCCGTGCTGGAACAGGCTGGCGCTTTCCATTCGTGGGTGACCCAGGCTGAGCCAGCGCTCGATCTTGTCGGCACCGGTGTTGTGCAGCGTGGCGCGCAGCCAGAACACACGACTGTCATAGCGCCGTTTCAAGTCATCCGGCGTCACCGCTCGAAACTGGTTTGCCAACGCAGCAACCGCTGGCGCGTCGAGTGCACCCGATTCATCAACAAAGATCTCGGCGTGGCTGGTGAACTCCAGACTCGGCTCGTTGCCGACGACGAGAGGGGTGGTGGCCGCCTGCGCCAAACTGCTGGCCAAAAGCAGGGCCAGCAGCGAAAACATGAGGGCTCGCAGCAGAAAGTGAAAAGTGTTCACCCCTCAACTTTAATCGATGGCGCTCTCAGCTCGTCGTGGTACGGCGCAAGCCATCTCGAAACTCCCTCGGCGAGGTTTCAAAGCGTTCCTTGAAGGCAGTAGCAAAGTTTTGCGAGCTTGAGTAGCCCAAGCTTTCTGCAATCTCGGTGATAGATAGATCGGTGGCAGCGAGCAACTGCCCGCCTACGCGCAGGCGCTCATCGCGCAGCCAACCGAAGACAGTCACACCGTATTGCTCGCGAAACGCTTCATTAAGAATCTTTTCGTTGCTGCCGAGCTGGCTTGCCAGTTCCCGCGCCACCGGCGGCTGGGCGATTTGTTTCTGCAGAATTTGCTTGGCTGCCCGTACCAGGACCGCACTGGGCAATGCGTCGTTGATCGAACGATCGTCAACTTCCTCAGCAGACTCGTAGCTTGCGCGCTGCAGGCTGATGGCAATGCGTGCAGCAATCTCTTCCTCGTTGGCATAGGACTTCACGATGTAGTCCACCGCACCGAGCAGCAGGCCGTCAAGCCGATTCGTCTGCTCACCGGCTGCAGAGAGGAATATCACCGGAATGTGGCGTGTGTGCGGATCAGCCTTGAGTAATCGGCAAGTACCAAAGCCATCGAGCTCGGGCATGTTGACGTCCAGCAAGATCAAATCAAAATGCGACAGACGTGCCTTGTGGTAGCCGTCCTTGCCATTGAATGCGACCGACACGGCCCAACCGCGCGCCGTCGCAATTTCTGTCAGTACCCGCAGGTCGGGCATCGAATCGTCAATCAGCAGCAAGCGAGCTTTGTTTTTGACAGACATGAAACCGGCATCTCCTAAAAATCAAAGGATAAACCCCTTTATCGACCAGCACGTTTGATCGAACGCCAAAAATGTTTGATCGAGCGCCAGAAAGCAAAATATTCTGCCAGTCAAACGTTTTGGGCGTTTTGCCAAACATGGCGGCTCTTGAACGTCAAACAATGCAGTCATGTCACGCCAACCAGACCTCAACGAGTTGCT
>CAIYNH010000962.1 GCA_903927495.1 uncultured beta proteobacterium | reverse complement strand
GCTGTGACCCGCATGCGCGCGCCCAGCAGTTGCAAACCCCGACCTTGTTCCATCAGCACCTTGCGACCCAACAAGTCCATGGCCTGAATGCCGTGGGTGCCTTCGTGAATCATGTTCAGGCGGTTGTCGCGCCAGTATTGCTCGACCGGAAAATCTCGCGTATAGCCATAGCCCCCATGCACCTGAATGGCCAGACTGTTGGCTTCCAGGCACCATTCGCTGGGCCAACTCTTGGCAATCGGTGTCAGCACTTCCAGCAGCAAACGCGCCTCGTCGGCTGAGTCTTGCGTGCCAGTGTGTTGCTCATCGACTAAGCGGGCGCAGTAGAGTTCCAACGCCAGCGCTCCTTCGCAATACGATTTTTGTGCCAGCAGCATACGTTTGACATCGGCGTGTTCAATGATGCGCACCTGCGCGGCACTGGCATCTTTGCCACCCGCGTTCACCGCCCGGCCCTGCAACCGGGTCTTGGCGTAGTCCAGAGCGGCTTCATAGCCGGCAAAGCCAAGCATGGTGGCAGCCATGCCGATGGCAATGCGGGCCTCGTTCATCATGTGGAACATGCACTTGAGGCCTTCGCCGGGTTGGCCAACGCGGTACCCAATGGCCCCGGGCTTGGCATCGACCAGATATTTGCCTTCGCCAAAATTGAGCAACGTATTGGTGGTGCCACGCCAGCCAAGTTTGTGGTTAAGGCCCGCCAGCGCCACATCGTTGCGTTGACCCGTGAGCTCACCCTTGGCGTTCAGCAACTGCTTGGGCACGATGAACAGCGAAATGCCCCGCACCCCAGGAGGCAATTGGCCACTGGCATCTGGAATCTTGGCCAGCACCAGATGCACGATGTTCTCGGTCAGTTCGTGCTCGCCGGCAGAAATCCACATTTTGTTGCCATTGAGTCGGTAGCGTGGGCCCAGCGGGTCTTGCTCAAAATCGGCATGATCAGGCACAGCACGGGTGGCAACATCGCTCAAACTCGACCCAGCTTGCGGCTCACTCAAACACATGGTGCCAGACCAGCGCCCAGAAAATTCATTTTTGGCAAACACCTCTTTTTGCACAGCCGTGCCATGTGCCATCAGCAAATTGGCATTGCCGGTGGTCAACATGGCAAAACCGATGCTGACCGAGGCCTTGGCAAAGAACGCATTGGCTGCCGCCTCCACCACATAGGGCAATTGCATGCCATCCAGTACATAGTCCTGGGCGGCACTGAGCATGCCGGATTCTGCATAGGCACGCCGGGCATCGGCTGTGGCCTGCGGCAAAACCACGCGCAAATTGCCATCGGGGGCGATCTCGGTGCGCGGCTCCTGGGTGTCCACCAAGCGGTTGAATGGGGCAAACTTGTCCCGCGCAATGCGTTCGCAAGTGTCAAGAACGGCAGCAAAGGTTTCGCTGCTATGGTCGACAAAACGCGCTCGACTGCTAAGTTCTGATACGCACAGCCAGTCATTCAGCAAAAAATCAAGTGTGGCGCGAAAGCTCATGGAGTCATCCTAAAAATAGACCTGCAAACGACGCTCGACAAGCGTGGAAGCCATAAAGTCTGCAGCCGATTCTTCCAGAGATCAGAGCACCTCAAACACCCCGCATGCGCCCATGCCACCGCCAATGCACATGGTGACCGCTACCCGCTTGGCACCCCGGCGTTTGCCTTCGATCAGGGCATGTGCGGTCAGACGCTGTCCGCTGACACCATAGGGGTGACCGACGGCAATGGCACCACCATTGACGTTCAGGCGGGCGTTGTCGATGCCGAGTTTGTCGCGACAGTAAATTACCTGCACCGCAAAGGCTTCATTAAGTTCCCACAGGTCGATGTCATTCACAGTGAGTCCCAGACGGCCCAGCACTTTGGGAATGGCAAAGACCGGACCGATGCCCATCTCGTCAGGTTCGCAACCGGCCACTGCAAAGCCAAGGAAACGCCCCAGTGGCGTGAGGCCCTTGCGTTGCGCCACGACTTCGTCCATCACCACCACCGCACCTGCACCGTCGGAAAACTGGCTGGCGTTGCCTGCGGTAATCAGGCCACCCGGCACGGCGGAGCGCAAACCCTTGATACCGTCGTAGGTGGTTCCGGCGCGAATGCCTTCATCCTGGCTGACGGTGACTTTTTTGGTGCTCAGGCCCAGCACCTTGTCGGCCACGCCCATGGTGACGGTGATCGGCGCAATCTCTTGCGTGAATAAGCCCGCCTCCAGCGCAGCCGTCGCTTTTTGTTGGCTGGCCGCACCATACTCGTCCATCACCTCACGGCCAATGCCATAGCGTTTGGCCACGTTTTCGGCGGTTTGCAGCATGTTCCAGTAAATTTCCGGCTTGTTTTTAACCAACCACGGATCAGCGATCATGTGCATGTTCATTTCCTGCTGCACGCATGAAATGCTCTCAACCCCACCGGCTACATAAATGTCACCCTCACCGGCAATGACTCTTTGCGCTGCCAGCGCGATGGTTTGCAGCCCGGATGAGCAAAAGCGGTTCACGGTCATCCCCGACACCGTGACCGGACAGCCTGCCCGCAAAGCAATTTGACGGGCAATATTGGAGCCGGTTGCCCCTTCGGGCGAGGCGCAGCCCATGATGACATCTTCGACCTCTGCCGCTTCAATGCCGGCGCGAGCAATCGCATGCTCGACCGCATGCCCGCCCAGTGTGGCGCCGTGCGTCATGTTGAAGGAGCCCTTCCAGCTTTTGGCAAGCGGGGTGCGGGCGGTAGAAACAATAACGGCAGATGTCATGGTGATTCCTTTTTGATTCAGGGTTGGGGGGCTTTGCTGCCCTCACTCAGCAAACGATGATAAAAGCGGATGGCTTCGGCATAGTTGCCGACAGCCAGGCGTTCGTTGGTGCCGTGGAAACGTT
>CAIYNH010000961.1 GCA_903927495.1 uncultured beta proteobacterium | reverse complement strand
GTAGCGACTACTTCAGCGCCTTGAAACGCATGCGCTTGGGCTTGGCACCTTCTTCACCCAAACGTTTACGCTTGTCAGCCTCGTAATCGTGGTAATTTCCGTCATAAAAAGTCCACTGGCTGTCGCCCTCGCAGGCCAGTATGTGTGTCGCAATTCGATCCAGAAACCATCGATCGTGGCTAATCACCATGATCGAGCCGGCGAACTCCAACAATGCGTCTTCCAGCGCGCGCAGTGTTTCAACGTCCAGATCGTTCGAAGGTTCATCAAGCATCAGCACATTACCACCGGCAATCAGCGTTTTTGCAAGGTGTAAACGGCCGCGTTCGCCACCCGAAAGCGTGCCTACCCGCTTTTGCTGATCAGCACCGTTGAAATTGAAGCGCCCACAATACGCCCGACTGGCCATCTGGAATTTGCCAATATTCAAGATATCCAGCCCACCCGAGACATCTTCCCAGACCGTTTTTTCATTGGCCAAGTCATCACGATTCTGGTCAACAAACGCCATTTTGACGGTAGCACCAATCTTGACCGTGCCGCTGTCAGCCTGTTGCTGACCAGAGATCATGCGAAATAGCGTGGATTTACCGGCACCATTGGGGCCAATAATCCCGACAATCGCACCAGCGGGAACCTTGAAACTCAGATTGTCAATCAGCAAACGGTCACCAAACGACTTGCTGACGTTGGTGAACTCAATGACCTCATTGCCCAAGCGATCGGCCACGGGAATGAAAATTTCGTTGGTTTCATTACGTTTCTGGTACTCAAAATCAGACAATTCTTCGAACCGCGCCAAACGCGCCTTGCTTTTGGCTTGGCGTGCCTTGGGGTTCTGACGGGACCATTCCAGTTCCTTCTTGAGGGTTTTGGCGCGGGACTCTTCACCCTTATGCTCAAGCTCTAGACGGGCCTGCTTTTGTTCCATCCATGAACTGTAGTTGCCCTTGTAGGGAATACCTGCACCCCGGTCAAGCTCCAAAATCCACTCAGCGGCATTGTCCAAAAAGTAACGATCGTGAGTGATGGCAACAACAGTGCCCGAGTAGCGTTGTAAGAACTGCTCAAGCCAATCAACCGATTCAGCATCCAGGTGATTCGTGGGTTCATCAAGCAGCAACATATCGGGGTGTGACAACAACAGGCGACACAAGGCCACGCGGCGCTTTTCACCGCCGGAGAGCAGGCCAATCCTGGCATCCCATGGTGGCAGGCGCAGTGCATCGGCGGCAATCTCAAGCTGATGCTCGGAGTCAGTGCCAGCAGTGGCAATGATGGCCTCCAGCTCAGCTTGCTCTGTGGCGAGTTTGTCAAAGTCTGCGTCTTCGTCGCCGTAGGCGATATACACCTCTTCAAGCCTGGCCTTGGCAGCAAACACCTTGCTCATACCGGCCTCAACACTTTCACGCACCGACTGCTCAGGATCGAGTTGCGGCTCTTGCGGCAGGTAGCCAATGTTCAAGCCGGCCATGGGAGTAGCTTCACCCTCAATTTCTTTGTCTACCCCAGCCATGATTTTGAGCAAAGTCGACTTGCCGGAACCATTGGTACCGAGGACACCAATCTTGGCTCCTGGAAAGAAACTCAAAGAAATATCTTTGAGAATGTGACGTTTGGGCGGCACGATCTTGCCGACGCGGTTCATTGAAAATACGTATTGAGCCATAGGTCTTTTGCAATCACGGAATGTATAAAGATGCCATTATCGGTGCTACGCCACCGATGGCGTAGTAAAAACACCCGAAAAGGCACCAACTCGCCAGAATGGCCTTCGCTAAAACTCTACAACGTAGGTATAACTACCAGCCTTGAGTTCATCCTTGAAAATCAGCGCCGAACGGTAGCCATCAAGTTGTACCAATTGGGGTATGGGGCCTTCAAATCGATCCAGGCTAAGTCGCTTAACCGGCATATTCTTAGCCGGGTGCGTTACCACAAAGGTCAAGCCTTTGACACCCCCAGGAGGCTGCACGGCAAATGTAAAACGATCCCCCAGCAGCCGCCCAGGCTGAAACTGGGCTCGATCACGGATTCGCCACCAATCGGCAACCTCCGTGCCTGAAACCACCCAAACATCCTGCCGCTGTGACTGCAGGCGCTTGACGTAGGGTGGAGTCAACTTGGCCATCAGTCCGTCAACTGCATAGTTTTGCGAATGTACCGACAAAACAGCCAATGCGCCCGCCTCATGCAGGTAATCAAAGTCCAATGAGATCAACTCGGAAGCCTTCTCGATCGACAGCTTCAACCCCAGGTAATTCAAATCATCCATTTGAGTTCTGGGCAGCACGACAATGGCTTTATCGGCACCCAGTTCAGGCTCGGAGCGGGAAAAAAATGGCAGGCGTGACTCGCTTGAAGCAGGGTCAGCCACATGGTGGCGCACGCCGATACTGCGCAGCAATTTTTCTGTCGTTGGATCCCAGGACTCTGTTGGCGCACGAAAGCCAGTCACCAAGGGCAAGGTGCGTGACCCCACAAGACCCTTCATCTCATTGACCATGGTGTCAAGGCGATCTTTTTGAATTTCAGGCGACTTGCCCTTGAACCCATAGTGCACTTCGCCATGAAAACCAATCTCATGCTTCTCGGAGAGCTTTTGCACAACCTCCCGATTGTCTTTGGCGACACTGGTCAAGGCATAAAAAGTACCTCGAATATTGGCTGCATCGAGTTCGCGCGCAAAATTGAGTGCATTCGGAAACTGTGCTTCGGTATCCATCTCCAGCAACTGAGCTGAAAGTGCGCCATTCGGCCAAGCAGCCTTGATCACCACTGGCTCGCGCCTGAGCCACATCAGGATCGTATCTAGTGCCTTGGGCAAACGGGCACGTTCGTCGTACTCCCAGCTTGATTCAGCAAACCCCAAATAGACCCTACGTGAGTTTCCTTTTTCAAGATAAGCAATAGCGCCATTGCTGTTTTTGGGTGTCGGGAAGCGCTGCCAATTGAAGTACCGAGCCGCAAGAAACGCAGAATCCACTCGCAATGGAGTCTCCGAAGTTTCTCCAAAAAAGATGCGCTCCCCTGCTGGCAGGCTCCAAGTCAAGGGTCCGTCGCCAAAAGTGTTGAAAAACCGCTCGTTATCTTCAAACAATACTTTGCCAGTGACCTTCATCTCAAACAGATTTTCAATAAATCCATAACCGTTCCAATGGCCTTTGGCATCACGGGCACCGGTACCCCAGGTCACCAATAAGCTACCACCGGCATTTGCGAAATCCTGCACCGACTTACGTTCCTGATCGTCCAGCAGGATGGCCGAGGCCATCACCAGAACTCCTGGCTTGAGCCCTTCGAGCAAACTGGCCCGCGAGACAACTTTGTAGTCGACACCGTTTTGTCGGAAGTATTCTTTCCAACGATCCCGCATGGATTCATAGACCGCACCATTGGCAGCAAAAAAAGCCTGAGTTATTGGGCTTGCGTACAAATAAACACTATTCAGCGGTGCCACTGGTGCTGCCACGGCTGTGCCCCAACCGATCAGACCAGCAAGCAAGATACACCACACCCGGCATAGCCAGCGCACAAATACAATCGACAGCATCTCAATGCAAACCATGTTTATTCGTCCTTGTGGCATCAATTGCTGTTGAAATTCGGTTGCCATTGTGGATCAAGCACCCGAACCGGTGCCTTCGGCTTTTGGGCTGAATTCTCCGATACACGACCCAAATCTGTAAACGAATCAACCCAATTAAAAACTTTGACTTCATCCAATATGCCTGGGGGTGCAACAAAAACATCAGCCAAAGACTTGCTGCCACGTAGGTTCGTCTTGAAAGACAGGCGAACAGTGTCTCGCAAGAACAGTTCTGTGCGGTCATACCAAGTGGCAAAAGGCTCACTGAGCTTGCCCCCCGCAGCAACTCTGAGCACCATTGCCGAGCTAACCGCAAGCACCAAAGACAACAACGCAATCAACAGCCATATCCTTGGTGAAAACTGATGCACCAGGCGATTCAATACAGGATGATTATGCATACACAAAAGTATATCCACAGACCATGCGACAATACGCAGGCTTGTGGGGCTTCAGTTGCCTGCAAGACCAGCACCTTGCTGGGAGCCCAGGGCCTTGGCACCGGGGTTCCATTATTGATCCCATCTGCCTTTGACTGAATTGACGTGAACAACGTCAAAACAGGCCGATGACCTAGCGCCCTGGATGGGGTGCATCTCTATGAAATTTGACGAACTAAATCTGGCTCCTGCCATCATCAAAGCCGTGCTCGAGCAAGGCTACGAAACCCCCACAGCGATACAGGCGCAAGCCATCCCGGTGATTCTGGACGGGCATGACCTGCTCGGTGGCGCGCAAACCGGCACCGGAAAAACCGCCGCCTTTGTCCTGCCCATGCTGAACAGGCTCAGCACCAGCGCTGCACCGCGCAACAAATTTGGTGGTATCGGCATCCGTGCGTTGGTGCTCACCCCGACCCGGGAGTTGGCTGCCCAAGTAGAAGAATCAGTTCAAACTTACGGCAAATACCTTGAATTAACGTCAGCCGCCATTTTTGGTGGTGTCGGCATGAATCCACAGATCAGCCGCATGAAAAAAGGTGTTGACATCCTGGTGGCAACCCCTGGGCGCTTGCTCGATCTGATGCAACAGGGCATGCTTGACCTGAGTCAGGTGCAAATTCTGGTACTCGACGAGGCCGACCGGATGCTCGACATGGGATTTATCCATGACGTGAAAAAAGTGCTGGCTGCTGTGCCACGAGACAAGCAAAGCCTGCTGTTCTCGGCAACCTTCAGTGATGAAATCCGCGAACTCGCTGCCACCCTGCTGAAAAACCCGCAAAGCGTGCAAGTCACACCCCGCAACACCACCGTGCAGCGCATTACCCAGCTGATCCATCCGGTGGGGCGGGGCAAGAAGAAGGCTTTGCTGGCCCACATCATCCAGGAGCACAACTGGAGTCAGGTGCTGGTATTCACCCGGACCAAATTCGGTGCCAACAACGTAGCTGAATTCTTGACCAAAAACGGTGTCACCGCGCTGGCACTGCATGGCAACAAGAGCCAGGCCGCGCGCACCCAGGCGCTCTCTGGCTTTAAAAGTGGCGACATCCGAGCGCTCGTGGCCACTGACATTGCAGCTCGAGGCATTGACATTGACGACCTGCCGCATGTCGTGAATTACGACATCCCCAACGTCTGCGAAGACTATGTGCACCGCATTGGCCGCACCGGCCGTGCGGGTGCTGACGGCACCGCCGTCAATTTGGTGTGCCTGGATGAAGAAGGTTTCATGCAAGCCATTGAGCGCTATACCAAACAAGACATTCCGGTGCAAATCATCGACGGTTTCATGCCCGAGCCCGGCGAACAAGCTGAACCAATTGCTATGGGCCGTCAAACCATTTGGGGAGGAGCTGGCAAACCACCCAGCCGAGATGTCATGCAAGCTGCAGCCAGAGCCGCACGCACTGAAATGCTGACCCGTGTCCGCGAAAGCAAAGGCCCGGGAGTCCAACGCAATGGTGGCGGTGGGCGTGCTCAAAGTGGCGAGGGTCGTGGCAACAGTGGTGGCGACGGCGGTAACCGTGGCGGTGGTGGTAACCGAGGCGGCGGCGGTCGCGGCCCACGCAGTGACCATGCCAATGATGACGGAGGTGGCCACAACGCCGAACCTCGCAGCCACTTGACGGCCATTGAACAGGCTGTTCGCAGCCCCGGTCAACGGCCAGCCCGCAGCGGCGGTTTTGGCGGTGGCTACGGCGGCGGCAATGGCAACTCTGCGCCCAGCCGTTCCGGTGGTGGGCAACCTGACCCCATGCGCACCAGCGTAGATATGATGGCTGACCGTGCACCGCGTCGCGGTGGTGGTGGATTTGCTGGTGGCAACCGCAACGCAGGAGCTCCTGGTGGCTTTGGCGGTGGGCCCGGTGGCGGTGGTCGTCCAGGCGGTGGTGGCGGTCGTCCAAGCAACCGGCCACGCAATGCCAGTGGCACCCGAGGTCAGTCTGGTCGCTGATTCAATTTAGCCAAGTTTATGCCCGTTAGGCTTACGTGACGGGCATAGTTAACTATTATTAATATAGCACCTGACGATATTAACCGGGCAAATATATACCGCGCCTAACCCTCCTCAGTCCCGCAAAAAAAGCGTGACCAGCGGATCTGTCCCAAGCTGACGACTCCAATGCCCATGAATGGCCGGATCGAAGGTTTCCCCCCGAGGTAACAAATCTGCCGAATAAAAGTGCTCACCTGGGTTAAAAATGCGCGAAATGCCACCTTGCAACCCGATCTCCATTTGTCCACCGAGAATAAAGCACCACTGGGGTGCCGTGGTGCAATGAAAGCTGCTGCAAAAACCCACCGGACTGGTGCGCAACTGGTAACCACCAGAGGGCATCAAGGCCGACAAGGCAGACTGCGGCGAACCTTGATCCAGCACGACCTGCACTTCACGAAATCTAGCGCGACCATCGGTATCGGTAAATAAAATGACTTTGTTGAACTGTTCCATGGCCGCTCCGTGCAAAATTGATTGGCACATTATTCCTTGAAAGACATTGATTCATGAAAACAGATCTGCTTCAGGCTTGGTTGGCAGAAGAAGCCAACGTTTTGGCTACGCTGAATGAGGGTGCAGGTCCCGGGGTTGCCAAACCTGAACAAATTCACGGTTTGACCGGTTTGCAAATGATGCAAGCCATGCTGCGCGGCGATATTCCCTATGCTTCGATCGCAAAAACACTGGATTTCACACTGATTGAAGTGAGTGAGGGCCGTGCCGTGTTCCAGGGCACACCAGGCCCGGCGCACCTGAACCCGATGGGCGCCATCCATGGTGGCTGGTATGCCACGCTGCTGGACTCGGCGATGGGCTGTGCCGTGCACACCCTAATGCCGGTCGGGCGCGCCTACACCACGGCTGAATTGAGTGTCAACCTGGTACGCAGCATTGGCCACAAAATCAAAAGGGTGCGCGCTGAGGGCAAAGTGCTTCATTGCGGAGGTCAGCTTGCCACTGCCGAGGCGCGCCTGATTGGCCCAGACGGTACCCTCTATGCCCATGCCACCACCACTTGCCTGGTTTTTGCGCTCAGGATGCCCTTGAACAACACCCCCACCTGAATGCCAGGACCATGCGACTACTTCACACCTTCTGAACAATACAAACAATTAAGGTTATTCCATTTCCAAATAAATCCGACGCTTTGTTGCTTCGCCGTGCCGTACTTCAGCACTGGCCTTTCGAGCATTCAGGTTTCGCAGGGTTACTGAGCAGGTGCCATGCTGCTCTCGAAACCGGGGGGCTGTTGTCGGTGACACTTGCAGATGCGCGCCGCTCGTTATAGCTATTGACCGCGCTATACCATTCAGCAGAAACGGGTGTCGATGTACCACTACCGATCGGCTGCAACCATACCAAGTATCTCGGCTGGCGAAATCAGCTTCCCAACATGGCTTGGTAGCCCTTGACCTCTGCGAATGCTGCTGCGCTCGTTAAAAGTCTTTCAGCAGATATTGTTTGGCCAGGCTGAAAAACGCTTCAAGCTGTGGATCC
>CAIYNH010000960.1 GCA_903927495.1 uncultured beta proteobacterium | reverse complement strand
ACTAAAGACCGCCCGGATGCGCAGCAAATTCACTCCATGTTGTTGCGTTCTATGCAGCAAGCCATTTACACGCCAACCAACGGTGGGCATTTCGGGTTGGCCTATGACGCATACACCCATTTCACCAGTCCTATTCGCCGATATCCGGATTTGCTGGTGCATCGGGTCATTAAGTCCATTCTTGAAAAAACGAGATACCAGTTACCGGTTTTGCCAACCCCTGGCGAGGCGCATGCGAAATTGGCTCGCCGCCTTGAGAAGGGGGGCGCCGATCGGGTTGGAGCGGCAAAGCAAGCCCCGAAGAAAACCAATGCTGAAAACATGGCTTGGTTGGCTGCAGGTTTGCATTGCAGTGCCAACGAACGACGGGCGGATGAAGCCAGTCGCGACGTTGAAGCATGGTTGAAATGCAAGTACATGAAGGAGCATCTGGGGGAGGAGTACGGAGGCGTGGTGACCGCCGCGACCAGCTTTGGCGTATTCGTGACGCTGGATGCCATGTATGTCGAAGGATTGGTCCACATCACGGAATTGGGTGGTGAGTATTTCCGTTTTGACGAAGCACGCCAGGAGCTTCGAGGCGAGCGGACAGGCACTAGATACGCGATTGGTACCCGTGTACGGATTCAAGTCAGCCGGGTTGATCTGGATGGTCGAAAAATCGATTTCCGCCTCGTACATGAGGGCGACGGCTTGGTGCCGCGTGCAATGTTGGACAAAGGTGTTGGTCGCGATTCGAAACTGCGGGCAACCTCTGGGGATTGTTTTGATTTGGAGGTTGGTGCGCGTCCATTGTCATTTGCAGCAGAGTCGCGCAAGCGGCCTGCTGGTAAGTCGACGCGCACAAGCAAGTCGACTCAAAAGCCTGTTGCCTCACAGAAGAAAACACCCAGGAAACGCCGGTAGTCGATTGGTAGTGTACTTTTTGCGCTATCGGTTTCCAAACCGATGCGCAATGCAAATCACAAATTTCTTGCCAAATTGTGGGCGGTAAGTGGGTATGCGTGGTGCCATTTTTCGGCTACTTCGCCATGCCGGTATGCCGATTCGCAGGCACTTTCAAAGGCGTTCTTTCCTGACGCGAGATGCGCGCCGATCAGTCCTGCCAGCACGTCTCCAGTACCGGCGGTTGCAAGCCTCGCGTTGCCCGTTGGGTTGATTCGCGCAATGGAGGATGGCGCGGCAATGACAGTGCCTGAGCCCTTTAGCACAATCGTGCAGCCGAACTGATCTGCCATGGATTGAGCCACACTTAGGCGGTTTGCTTGCACGTCGGCGCCTTGTATATTCATCAGGCGTGCAGCTTCCAGAGGATGCGGGGTAAGTACAGTGGTTAGGTGACTTCTGCTTTTTAGTTTGCGTTGAAGCACTAAATCTCGGGAAATAGCATTCAGCGCATCGGCGTCCAGCACAAGTCGTTTTGACCGTTCCAGTATTTCCTCCAAATGACCTGTTATGGCCTCTCCACCCCCGCAACCTGCGACTATCACCATGCTCTCGAAATAGATTTCATCTAAATTTCGGAACATGAGCTCAGGTTGGTTTGTGTCGATGCGTGCAATGGAGTCATCCAACAATGCCAAGTAGACGCGACCCGCCCCTCCGTGTAATGCAGCCACCGCAGCCAGCAATGCTGCGCCCGTCATTCCTTGTGTACCACCCACAACACCAACATCACCAAAGTTGCCCTTGTGAGTGTTGTGGGCGCGAGCGAAGGGTTGATGCGTGCCGCTAAGCACCGCACACATTCCCATCGAGGTTTCAACCCCCAGAGAATTGAACCAAATCTCCCCGCATGCTTCTCGTCCACTTGCTGTAAATAAACCTGGCTTGAGGGTTAATAAGCTCAACGTGTAGTCGGCATGGACAGAGCCTAAAAGGCATGTTCCCGT
>CAIYNH010000959.1 GCA_903927495.1 uncultured beta proteobacterium | reverse complement strand
GTGAGACCGAGAAACTTTGAACCAGCGTTGCCTAATAATTGAAAAAGGCACCGGGGTCACCGGTGCCTTTTTTCTTATTTGCGTTGTCGTCTCAATCTCCTGGGGCCTTTCACCTAATGCAGACTGTGATGCCTACCGATGATGGGTCGGACTTTACGCCCCAATCCGGTGCAAAACAATCAGGAGTTACCCTTTGCGCGTTTACCCTGCACCTTGCATGGCATCCTGCACAATCCATTGCGCCGCCTTCTCGGCAATCATTAGCACGGGTGCATTGGTGTTACCGCTGGTAATCAGGGGCATCACGCCAGCATCGACCACACGCAAACCGGCGATCACACCCCCAGGGCCACGCACCCGCAGGCGTGAATCAACCACCGTCAATGGATCATCCAGGCGACCCATTTTGGTGGTACTCACTGGGTGAAAAATGGTTGTGGCAATGTCGCCTGCGAGCCGCGCCAGATCCGCATCACTTTGAAACTGTACGCCAGGCTTAATCTCCTGGGGCTGGTATCTGGCCAGCGCCGACTGACCCACAATGGTGCGCGTTAGCCGTAAGGAGTCTGCAGCAACTTTGCGGTCGGCCTCGGTGCTGAGGTAATTGGGCGCAATCAAGGGTGCTGCGTTGAAATCAGGTGACTTGATTCGCACGCTGCCCCGGCTGCTTGGGTTGAGGTTGCAGACGCTGGCGGTGAAGGCGTTGAAGCTGTGCAAGGGTTCGCCAAACGCTTCCAGGCTCAGAGGTTGCACGTGGTACTCGATGTTGGGATAGGGTTGCGCCGCATCGCTGCGGGTAAATGCACCGAGTTGCGATGGTGCCATACTCATGGGGCCACTGCGCTTGAGCGCATATTCAAGCCCGATCATGGCCTTTCCCCACAGTGAACTGGCAATTGTGTTGAGGGTTTTGACATCTTTCACCTGGTAGACCGAGCGGATTTGCAAATGATCCTGCAGGTTCGCGCCGACCCCCGGGGCATCATGTACCACACCAATGCCCTGTTGCTGCAGTAACCCGGCGGGGCCTATGCCAGAGAGTTGCAAGATCTGCGGCGATCCAATGCTGCCTGCACTCAAGATGACTTCGCCACGGGCATTAGTCGAGACCATTTGCTGGCCGTCCCAGACCTGTACCCCAGTGCAGCGCAAACTGGCATCGGGCTGCCGTTCGATTTGCAACTTGGCCACCTGGGCTGATGTCCATAGCTCAAAATTGGCGCGATTCATGCAAGTCGGCCGCAAAAAAGCCTTAGCGGTGTTCCAGCGCCAGCCTGAGCGCTGGTTGACCTCAAAGTAGCCAACTCCCTCGTTGTTGCCCCGGTTGAAGTCATCGGTGGCGGCTATGCCAGCCTGCTGCGCTGCTTGCGAAAAAGCGTCCAGCACATCCCAGCTCAGGCGTTGTTTTTCCACACGCCACTCGCCACCGGCGTTGTTGTGGCGCAGCATGTTGCGATAGGGCTCGGCAGCGTCCGACTCCAATTCTGAAGCTACCCCGCGGGCACCATGTGAGGCATTGGCTCCTTTGTAATGGTCTTCATGAAGTTTGAAATACGGCAGCGTGTTGGCCCAGGTCCAGGTTTCGTCGCCACTTAGCTGCGCCCAACGGTCATAGTCGCGCGCCTGACCACGCATGTAAATCATGCCATTGATGCTGCTGCAGCCACCCAATGTCTTGCCACGCGGATAGCGCAGGCTGCGCCCATTCAGTCCGGCATCGGGCTCGGTTTTGTAGAGCCAATCGGTGCGTGGGTTGCCCATGCAGTACAGGTAACCTACCGGAATGTGAATCCAGTGGTAATCGTCCTTGGTGCCCGCCTCAATCAACAGCACGCGTTTGGATGCATCGGCCGAGAGCCGATTGGCCAGCAGGCAGCCGGCAGTGCCTGCGCCGATGATGATGTAGTCAAAAGTAGTCATAAAACAGTGCTTTCATCGAGTTACGCCGGGTTCAATGGGTATCGTCACAAAGCCGCAAGCAACCAAGCATTCAACATCGTGCGTATTTTCATTCAGGAAAGCTGCTGGCGAACTAAAATATCTTTTCCAACTTTCAGCCTCTGGATGAACACCATGAACCGCTGCCTCACCGCATTCCAACGCCATTTGCTGCTGCTGGCCATCTTGATGGTCAGTATTTTCACCTTGCTACCCGGTACCAGCAAGGCGCAGCCATTGATGCGGCAATTTCCAGCTGCAGCCAAACGCGGTGTGATGGAAGTCATTGCACCGCCAGAGGTTTTGATCAATGGCGCACTTGCCCGTTTGTCACCTGGGGCGCGGATCAAGAGCATCAACAATTTGATAGTAATGTCTGGCACCTTGGTTGGGCAACCGGTGTTGGTGAACTACCTGCCCGACCCCCAAGGCTTGTTGCATGAGGTGTGGATATTGACCGAGGCTGAAGCCAGCGAGACACGCGCTGGGATGGAGCCGATGACTAATTTCACATTTGCCTCTGAAGCAGACAAACCCAAAACCGACGATGGCAAGACACCGTTTAATCAATTGCCAAGCTTTCCACAACGCTAGCGGCTAGCTTGGTCTGGCGCTGCGGGAGTGTTGGTTGGTTTTTAATACTCCATATATAAATGAGCCTGCAGCGCTTATCTGTAAAGCATATCGTGCTATAAAAATAATACAACCGGATCAAAAATACCATGACCAAAAAAGTCTTTATCAAAACCTACGGCTGCCAAATGAACGAGTACGACTCAGACAAAATGAGCGATGTACTGGGCGCTGCCCAAGGGTATGAGGCCACCGAAAACGTGGAAGAGGCCGACCTGATTTTGTTCAACACCTGCTCGGTGCGTGAAAAAGCCCAGGAAAAAGTGTTCTCGGATCTGGGTCGGGTCAAGCACCTGAAGAAAAAGGGTGCGCTAATTGGCGTGGGTGGCTGTGTAGCCAGTCAGGAAGGTGCAGCAATCATTGCCCGGGCACCTTATGTCGACGTGGTGTTTGGCCCGCAGACTTTGCACCGCCTGCCGCAAATGCTGGACGAGCGGGCCCGGCTAAACCGGCCTCAGGTCGATATCAGTTTTCCTGAAATTGAGAAATTTGACCACCTGCCGCCCTCGCGGGTTGAAGGCGCAAGCGCATTCGTGTCGATCATGGAAGGTTGCTCGAAATACTGTAGCTACTGCGTGGTTCCCTACACCCGTGGTGAAGAGGTAAGCCGTCCGTTTGAGGATGTGCTGGTCGAGGTTGCCGGACTGGCCGACCAAGGCGTGAAAGAAATTACCTTGCTGGGGCAAAACGTCAACGCCTGGCGCGCACCGATGGGTGACAGTTCTGAGGTCGCCGATTTTGCCACCCTGCTGGAGTATGTCTCTGACATTCCGGGTATCGAGCGCATCCGCTACGTGACGAGTCACCCCAACGAGTTCACCCCCTCGCTGATAGCGGCTTACGACAAGCTGCCAAAGCTGGTGAGCCACCTGCACTTGCCGGTACAGCACGGCTCGGACCGCATCCTGATGGCCATGAAGCGTGGCTACACTGCTATGGAATACAAGAGCACGGTACGTAAGCTGCGCGCCATCCGCCCAGACATGGCCTTGAGTAGTGACTTCATAGTCGGCTTCCCCGGCGAGACCGAAGACGACTTCAGCAAGACGATGAAACTGATTGATGATGTCGGCTTTGACAATAGCTTCAGTTTTATTTTCAGCCCACGCCCTGGCACTCCTGCTGCCAACCTTCAGGATGAAACTACCCAGGAGGTGAAATTGCGCCGCCTGCATCATCTACAAAGCGTCATCAATCAGAGCATTCATCGCATCAGTGAAAGTCGACTGAATACGGTGCAGCGCATATTGGTGGAAGGTGTCTCAAAGCGCGACGTGAACGAACTGATGGGGCGCACCGAATGCAACCGGGTAGTGAATTTCGTCGGCCAGCCGCGCCTGATTGGGCAAATGGTGGACGTAACGATCACTGAGACGCGCACCTTCACGCTGCGTGCTGAAGTCCTGACAAAAGGGTTTACGGAGCTGTGTTAACCGTCGATATGCTATGTAAATGGTAGTGCTTAGTGCTCTGTCTACGGGCATTTGAGGCTACTATTACTCAGAAGTAATAACTATTTACATGGCTTCAGATCACCAGAGCGTAGAGCTTTCTATAATTCGCGCAACTAATTGAGCCAACAGTCTTGCAAGCCACCACCCACAGCCAACAAAACCCCATGTCCATCATCGCGCAGGACATGCGGGAGGTTGACCAAGTCATTGCGCAACGACTGGACTCTGGTGTCCCCTTGGTTGGCCAAGTGTCACGCTACATCATTGCTGCTGGGGGCAAACGATTGCGCCCGGCCTTGCTGCTACTCATTTGCGGGGCGCTGGATTTCAAAGGTACGCAGCGCTTCAATCTCGCGGCCGTCGTCGAATTTATTCATACGGCTACATTGCTACACGATGATGTGGTGGACGACTCCTCGCTGCGGCGTGGCAATGCCACAGCCAACGAGACTTTCGGCAATCCGGCGAGCGTGCTGGTCGGTGACTTCCTGTACTCGCGGGCGTTTCAAATGATGGTTGATGCGCAAAGTATGCGCATCATGGAAGTGCTGGCTGATGCCACCAACATCATTGCCGAAGGCGAAGTCATGCAGTTGATGAACATGCACAACGCAGCCCTGGACGAGGCCGGTTACTTGCAGGTGATTCGCTCCAAAACTGCCAAACTATTTGAGGCGAGCTCCCGGGTCGGGGCCATTCTGGCCGGGGTGAATTCGGAGCTGGAAGAAGCTTGCGCCGATTACGGGCAAGCCCTGGGAACCGCGTTCCAAGTCATCGACGACGTGCTGGATTACACCGGTGATGCCACCGTGATGGGCAAAAACCTGGGCGACGACTTGCGTGAAGGTAAAACCACGCTGCCACTGATTGCGGCCATGCAGCGCGGCAGCGAGCGCGAGTGTGAGCAGATCAGGATAGCCATTGAAACCGGCAATGTGGCCATGATCGAGCAGGTGGTCAGTATTGTCAAAACAACCGGGGCGCTGGATGTCGCCAGACAGGCCGCAGCGCAGGAAGCGCAGCGCGCCATGGCTGCAGCCAAGCTACTCCCGAACAACCCATATACCGACTGTTTGATACAATTAGCCTCTCAGTTGCTCGTGCGTCAGTCCTGAAAATCCTGACGAATAAACACAATAAATTGACAGTCGGAATGTAGCGCAGCCTGGTAGCGCACTTCGTTCGGGACGAAGGGGTCGGAGGTTCGAATCCTCTCATTCCGACCAATAAATCAACGGGTTAGCAGTTCTTGACTGCTAGCCCATTTTTCTTTGTGGTGATCACTGTTTAATTTACCCACCACTTTACCCACCACTTCAACATGTGCTAGCCAATGATGTATTGGTCAGGCGCGAAGCGCCTGACTGGCTAAGTGCACTAAGCGCGGCACTGCAGGGAGCCCCGTGGGGGCGGACGGGCAGCCGCGCGCCGATGCCGCGAAGCAGGCGAGGCCAGTGGGTGGGCGGGGCAGGCACAAGATGCACGGCGAAGCCGCTGACTGAAACCACTTGCGCAGCAACTGACTAACTGACTAGGTGCCAGCACAACACAAGGGCGGCAGGCGGCGGCGCGTAGGGCTGGAACAGACCGAGGAGCGCCGACGGCTGACAAGCCCGGACCAGCGTAGGCAATTTTGCATAAAAAGTGCTATATTTACCCGAAGGGCGCGAAGCGCTGGCTGGCACCAAGTGAGGCACGAACGACTGATGGACAGTAACTACAGTGCCTTTTTATGTAACTTTGCTGGAGCTGTAGATCACGCACAGACGGTCGAACTGGGATGCCAGCACGATGCGCCAGCGAGCCGAGACCAACACCCAGCGCCACGGCGCTCATGCTGCCATCTTGCGCAGCACTGGCAATGACTGCCGGGGGTCAGGTAATGGCGGCAAGCCTTTACCGCATGACTGCCATACCGGCCGTTGAACTGGCGAAAGTGGTGATGTGCCCCGGAAACCAAGCGCAGCGACTTGTAGGGGCACATGACCACGCTGCTGGCTACCTCGCCGCCAGCACGATGCGCAGCGAGCCGTAGCCCAATGACTTGGCAATGGCGGTACTCCGTCTTTGCCACTGACCGTCAAAACCAGACCGTAAATCTGGCGAAAGTGACGATGTGGCTCTTTTTAACAAAGGCACGACTTAAAAAGGGCCACATGGTCACGCTGCTGGAGACAGCTGACGGCGTATCGGCCATATCAGCGCTCCAGCGCTCTGACTAACACTTGCGAAGCACTGGCTATGAACAGCCTCATGACGCGGACGGTGTGCGATCTCGCGCCAAGTGGTTTTGCTGGCTGGCAGGGACTTTGCTGCCAGACGGCAATACCAGGCTGCCCAACGAAGCTAACGGCATCTCAGGGGTGGTCGCAGGCTGACAAGTGGTGATGCGGGGCTGGCACCAAGGAACGACTGCCAGGCCTGCATGACCACGCTGCTCGACAACGCTGACGGCGCATCGGGCATATCAGCGCTCAGGCGCTCAGGCGCTCTGACTACCATCTTTGCGGAGCAACATGCTTTGACTGTTTTTCTGGCTGGCAATGGCAGGTTTGGGCAGGAGTAATATGCTGGCCTCATAACCAAGGAGGCCTGACATGGCGGACATCACTGATCTGACCCCAATGCATTGCCCGCAGTGCAAGACATCATTCAGGACGTCGAGGTGAAAGATGTGGTACCGAGTATTTGTATTCGACCACTGGAGGGCGGGCATGGAGTTCATGCACAAGAACAATCCGCCAGACGGAACGCAGTGGGAAATGGAGTCCGACAAAGATGCTAGTTTTGAAACGGTAGAGGTGAGGGCCATCAAGAAATGGTCCGCCCCGGCTGTTATCGTCAAGGACTCCTGCCACCGGTGTGGGGGAGAGCTCATACGGTCCGACAAACTATGCGAAAACTGCGACTGGTAGCTCAAGCGCTTAACGAACGCCACGAATAGCCGGATAAAGTCACCGGCCTGCGCCCGGTCAAACTGCCCAGCGTGTGTGAACGTAGCCCACGCCAGCTTGACGGACTTGCCCAGGACTTTCTCAATGTGGTCCCGGATGTCCTGAGCGTTGTAGTTCTTGGCGTTGTTGCGGGTAGGGTCTGTGGACTCGGCGCTGCGGTTGACCCGAGGGTCGTTACCGTTGAACTCACCGTTGTTCCCGACAGCTGACTTTACGTCTCCTGGCTCAAACGCCACGAGCTCTTGCAGCCCGTGATCCAGGTTGAGCACCACCCCGTCGTACCCTTTGCTCTTTAGCAGCTTGGTGAACGCCGCGATCTCTTGTGGGCTGTACCTGCTGAGCGTGCGCTTGAGTTTGAGGTCGGCAAAGTATGGGTTCTTTACCGCTGCGTATAGCGGCATCACATTCTGGTCGGCGTACCCTGTATCTGTCCCGTCCGCGCGTGGCTTGACTCGCGCGTAGTCATGTGCAAGGTCGGGGTCGGTGGTTAGGTAAACTCCCCGTCCAAGCCAGCCCGCGTCTTTTTGACGGCCATGCTGGCGGGCGAAAAATGATATGTCATCCCGTGATCCGTGGTAATACGTTGCGGGCTTCCCATCAGGTCCGGTCGGCCCAGTTCCTCCCAGGAAGGCGGGTCGAATGGGGCTTCCGGCATCGCCAAGAAGCCCTCCAAGTCCCCGCTCTCCAAGAGCGCGAGCCCTCTCGCTTTCCACGCTATCTGCTCGTCCGTCAGTGTGTCGGGTCCAGTCTCCATACCACTCCTTGAATGCTGCTGAGTTTATCTGAGGGCTAGGTTCTGCGCGTTCAAGGCTTTACTTCGTCTCACCAGACTTCGCGGGGGCTTGAGCTTTTGGGCTGGGGGTGCACTCAGCGTTTGTCTATTGGCGATCTGGCTCGTGCACAACTGCATCACATGATCAACTCAAACTGTCATTGACGGGCTTACGCTACCCGTGAACACATTTCCCTGTCACCCCACCTTACCTTGGCACACCATGCTGATGGCGCTGTTAAACCGTCTTCCTGTGCCCCGGAGCGCGAGGATGTACGTGGCCATGCGCTAGTGATGTCTACACGCGATGCACCGCAGCGCTAAAGCATTCGTGCCGAGTACAGGTGAGTTGATATTTGCAGACAAACATATCAATTTGAATTGATTTTCTTTACCTCATCACTAGCACTAGCTAAGGGTCCCCTACGGGGCAAAAGTAAAAAGCCAAAGCAACCATACCCCGTCTTTAATTCACACTATAGATAGGACCCGTGCCCTCGAATCTGACGTTGTTAGTCGGAGATTTTCTATTTTTTGCAGCAAAAATCCTATGGGAAAAACGTCTACTATTCGGGCAGACTTCAACATGCACTGTCACTGCACGGCCATAAATGGGGGGGAATTTAACGATGTCAGAAAAGTGGAGCGTACAAATTCGTGCTGACCAACGCGCCATGGTGGCGTTGATTCAGTACCACCCGTTCGCGGCGGCATTACTACTACAGCCAACACGGTTTGAGCGAATGGCGCAAGAGCTCAACTATGCGATTCGCCATACCAGCAGCGCAGACATGGCACGGTTGGCAGGCTACCTTGCCACAGATGCAGGCTCAGCACTGGTACGGCGGGCGACAGGGGTTGTTCAGCTCGTCGAGAAGTTTCTAAAAGGCACAGCAAACGAGCTCAATGGTGCGTATCAAGCATATTCTGCTGACAGACTTACCGAGCACCTTGGCAGCCAGGTTGGGACCGCTTCAGGTGTCACTTCAACAGCAATGTCGAACGGTGCAAAGAGCCTCTCAATCTTGGCCAGCGAACTTATAGCCAACCCTGGCGAGGCTGGGCCGAAATTGCTGGTGCTTGTGCTTTCGTCGGTTGCTGCGTCGGGCGGAGTTGATGGAAATGGCGGTGTACCTGATATGGACATTCCATTGATGGGTATTGGTGCGCATCGGTCGCCTATGACCCACTCGATATTGATTGGGTCGCTGCTTGAAACGGCAGTGATGTTATTGACACGTATTGTGATTTGTACCCACAATAACTTACCGGCTGAGCACGATCCACTCTGGGAAGGTCTTGCTCGCCAGTCGGTCAGCATTTTGAGTGCCGCAGGCAAAGGTGCGAGCGCTGGTATCGCATACCATCTGATGGTTGATGCGTTTGTGCAGCCTGGCACTTACCACGGAGTACCTTTCGATATGCCAATAGAGGCGCATCAGGCCATATTCGCAGCCAACTCAGTTGCAGAGGGTGTGGCTGCAAGCAGCTACCCTGACGAATCGCCCCTTAAATCCACACCTGAAATCCTGGCAGCGCACAAACATTACAGAGCTACTGCACTGTCTTTACCTGAGCTTGTTTGGCTTCCTGTTTGGCCGCGCCGGGGTCGACCCCGTGTGCGAGCTGTTTGCGTGCTGCATCACGCCGCTGCCGGGCATCAGCAAGTGTTATGGCCGGATAGACACCCAGCGCCAGCGTTTTTCGCTTGTTTGCAAATCGGTAATCCATGCGCCAATACTTGCCAGATACCGTCACCAGCAAATACATACCGTCACCATCGGCATATTTGCCGCTGTCCTTGGTGCTGTTCCTAATGAAGGTGTCGTTCAGTGCCATAGCTAACCTTTGTGCGGTTTGACGGTATCTTGGTTTTGCGGTATCAGTCTATACCGTCACAAGTACCGTCATTGTGTCGGTATGTCATGATACTGTCTGAAACCCAATAAGGCAAAGAAAAACCCGCTACGCTGGGGAACGTGCGGGTTTTGAGACTAACTGATACGGTGTAAGACCGTTAATTGGTGCCCATTCCGGGAATCGGACCCGGG
>CAIYNH010000958.1 GCA_903927495.1 uncultured beta proteobacterium | reverse complement strand
TGTACCTTTATCTTGTCATCTTTGGGTTGGTGCTGTTGCTGTACATCCGGCGCCAGCGACGTCTGCACGGTCAACACCATGCGCAATTGCAGGAGGCCATACAGACCGGCATGGTTGAGCCACCCTCGTTGCATCCTGTGGTAGATCCTGCGCGTTGCATGGGTTCAGGTGCCTGCGTTAAATCATGTCCTGAGAAAGCCTTGGGCGTGGTGAATGGCAAAGCGGTGCTGATCAATGCTGCACATTGCATTGGTCACGGTGCTTGCATGGCGGCCTGCCCGGTAGAGGCTATCAAGCTGGTGTTCGGCACCGAGAAGCGTGGCATCGAAATTCCTCACATCAGTCCAGAGTTTGAGACCAATGTCAAAGGTATTTTTATCGCCGGTGAGTTGGGTGGCATGGGCTTGATTCGCAAGGCGGCCGAACAAGGTCGTCAGGCCATGGAGGCAATTCGCAAGCGGGCGGGTGGCGGTTCTGATTTTGATGTCGTCATCGTTGGCTGTGGTCCGGCTGGTATTTCGGCTGGGTTGTCGGCCATTGAGCACAAGTTACGCTACAAAATTCTGGAACAGGAAGACTCGCTTGGTGGTGCGGTTTATCACTATCCGCGGCAAAAAATTGCCATGACGTCACCGGTAGATCTGGCAATTATTGGCAAGATCAAATTTACCGAGGTTCAAAAAGAAAAATTACTGGAGTTTTGGCAGGATGTCGTGCGAAAGACGGGCCTCAAAGTTTCATTCAGAGAACGTATGGAGGCGATTGAAAAAGTTGGTGACCACTTTGAGGTTAAAACCCAGCAGGGTAGTTACACCACCAAAGCGGTTCTCTTATCCATGGGGCGCCGAGGCACGCCGCGAAAACTTGAGGTTCCCGGCGAGGAGCAGTCCAAGGTGATGTACCGTCTGGCAGATCCTGCCCAATTTGAAGGGCTGTCGGTGCTGGTTGTAGGTGGTGGTGATAGCGCGCTGGAGGCCGCTATTGCTCTGTCTGAGCAAAAAGGCACCAAGGTTATCTTGTCGTACCGTAGTTCGGCCTTTTCACGGGTCAAGCAAAAAAACCGGACGCTGTTGGAGCAACAACAAAAAACCGGACGACTCAAGGTCATGCTGAACTCCACAGTGCAAGGCATCCAGCTGGATACCGTCGATATCGACTGCGATGGCATCCTGGTGCGGCATCGAAACGATGCTGTCATTGTGTGTGCGGGTGGTTTGTTACCCACACCGTTGTTGCAAAAAATTGGCATTCGATTCGATACCAAGTTTGGAAGTCGCTAGTGAGTTGCCAGTGCCCACGCGCAAGCTTGGGACAATGCGCTCGATCAGGCCCACAGTCGTTCCCAGCAGCATTGCAAATGAAATCCTTGCGAAATGAAACCTCTGTCGGAAGAAGACGCTCGGCAATGGGGACGGGGCAGCACCGCTCATGGGACAATCAACCGTATGCACCCAAAAGCTCTCCTTGATGCCTGTGCCGAACTGGTTCGGCTAACTCTCAAATTTGACCACCCTGCTGATGCCATTGTGTCGCGATTTTTTCGTGATCACCGTGGTTTTGGTCCGCGTGAACGTGCCACCATGGCTGAAACGGTTTATACGGTGTTGCGCAAAAAACTTCTTTTTGATCACTTTGCACCTTCTGGCAGTGGACCCAAAGAGCGTCGGCTGGCTATTTTGGGTTTTTATGGTCCGGCTGATTTTTTGCGCAGCGCTTTGACTGAGCAAGAAATCAACTGGCTCGTCCAATGCGAAAAGATCAAGGTGGCTGATCTGATGGAGCGTCATCGGCATAACCTGCCTGAGTGGTTGGTGGCACCGCTTAAAGACCAACTAGGGGATGAATTTTGGCCACTGGTGGAGAGTTTTAATAAGGGCGCGGGTCTGGATTTGCGTGTTAACACCTTCAAAGCTAAGCGCGCAGACGTGCAAAAAGGCTTGGCCGTTTTGGGCATCAAGGCCGTACCGACACCGTTTTCACCCTGGGGTTTGCGAATTGCAGGCAAACCCGCTTTGAACAAGATGGAGGCCTTTACCCGAGGTGATTTTGAGGTACAAGACGAAGGCTCACAGCTCTTGGCGATGCTGCTCGATGCCAAACGAGGCGAAATGGTGGTCGATTTTTGCGCCGGTGCCGGTGGAAAAACGCTGGCCATTGGTGCCGGTATGCGCAGCACCGGGCGTCTCTATGCGTTTGACACGTCTGCGGGACGGTTGGACTCCTTCAAGTCAAGGCTGGCACGCAGCGGTTTATCCAACGTTCACCCTGCGGCCATTGCGCATGAGCGCGATGAACGTGTAAAACGACTTTCAGGCAAGATTGACCGGGTGCTGGTGGATGCACCTTGCACCGGCATGGGTACCTTGCGGCGCAATCCTGATCTGAAGTGGAGGCAAACTCAGCAGGCTGTTGATGAGATGACGGCCAAGCAGACCGCGATTTTGCAAAGCGCCGCGCGCCTGGTCAAATCGGGTGGACGTCTGGTTTATGCCACTTGCAGTGTGTTGCCGCAAGAGAACGAGGCGATTGCGCTGGCTTTTTCTGTGACAAATCCGGATTTCGCGGTACTTGATGCGGGTGAAGTGCTGGCCGGCTTGAAAGTCGAAGCGGCTGCCACACTCTGCAGTGGTGGGGACAGCGGACAACGCTATTTGCGGTTGTGGCCCCATCGCCATCAAACCGATGGCTTTTTTGCGGCAGTGTGGCAGAAAAGCTGAATTGGTCCAATGAATGCAAGGTGGCCAGTCAGATCAGATGACCCCGTCGAACATCATCACGCTGACTTCATCGCCTACTGCGACATCGCCCTGATCATGGTCCAGCACGATCAGACCGTTCGCTCGTACCATTGAGCTAAGTACTCCCGAACCCTGGTTTCCGGTAGTTTTGACATGCAAAGTACCGTCTTGCAACTGGCAGACAATGCCGCGCTGGTATTCGGTGCGGCCAAATTTTTTGCGTATGGCTTCCTGACTTTTGGCCTTGAGCATTGGTGTGGTGCTGGCGCTGCAACCCATCATTTGCAGCAGAGCTGGGCGCACAAAGGCTAAGAACGTCACCATGACCGCCACGGGGTTGCCTGGCAGGCCAAAAAGGATGGCTGAACCGGCATCATGATAACTATCTTTATGATAGCTATCAACGCTTGACTGGCTTGCCTTGGATGCTGATTTTGATTTTTTTATTCGACCCACAGCCATGGGGCGTCCGGGTCGCATCGCGATGCGCCAAAAGGCCACATCACCGAGTTGTTTCATCATTGTTTTGGTGTAGTCAGCCTCGCCTACGCTTACGCCGCCACTGGTGATGATGGCATCCGCCTGAACGGCCGCTTGCTGAAAAGCGGCTTCCAGCGCAGCCGGTTCATCGGGCACTACCCCCAGGTCGATCACTTCGCAGCCCAAGCGGGTCAGCAAGCCGAACACGGTGTAACGGTTGCTGTCATAGACCGCGCCTTCCCGCAGCGGTTCACCCAGACTCAGGATTTCGTTGCCGGTTGAAAAATAGGCAACCTTCAAGGTTCTAAAAACGGCCACAGTATTAAGACCTAAACTAGCCACTAAACCAAGTGCAGCGGGCACTAGTAGCTCCCCTTTTTGTAGTGCCGGTAGTCCTTGCATCAGATCTTCACCGAGCTTGCGGCGGTTGTCACCGGGTTGCAGCAGACCCGCCGGAATGCAGATTATTTCTGTCGATGAACCTGGCAATGCGCTGCGGGTGGTTAATTCTTGTGGTACCACAGTGTCGAGACCTTGGGGCATGACCGCACCCGTCATGATTTTGATGCATTCCCCTGCGGCGACTGTGCCGCTCCAGGCTTTTCCTGCTAGCGCCGTACCAACTACTTTCAGGGTCAAGTTTGCGCTGTACAAGAGTTGCTTGCCGTCAAATGCATAGCCATCCATGGCTGAGTTGTCGTGTGGCGGCACACTGATCGGACTGATGATGTCGGCCGCCAGGACCCGCCCCAATGCCTGAAAAACATCAACTTGTTGCACCTCGGTCACGGCTGTCACCAGGTTCGACAAAAATGCATTGACCGAGTCGGCACGTAAGGCTTGCGGGTCATAGCCAGCCAGTTCGGCACCAATTTGTTGCAGTGTTTTCATAGGTGAGCGCTCTCCAATTGATGCAGTTGCGCCAGGGTGTTGGCATTGGTGAAGGCTTGCGGGTCGTCGCCCTGAGTATCAAAGGGCACCACCACGGTTGGGTGTAGCGCAGTCCAGGCATCAATTTTTCGCCCACCTTCTTGGGTAAATCGCACCAGGCTTTCCAGTAGCTCGATGCGCAACAGGCAAAACACGGGTTGGGGGCGCAGTTGCAACAGGCCGCTTTTAGTTGCTTCTGGGGCAGCTGCCATAGCAATGTCGGCCTTTGCAACTTCCAGTGCCGAGGCCAGTCGAGGGGCTAAATCCATGGGTAGTAAGGGGGTGTCGCAGGGTATCGTCAGCAGGTACGGTGTCTCGCAACGCTCCAGACCGGTTAAAAAACCTGCCAATGGCCCGGCGTAATCGGCCAGTCCGTCAGGCCAGACTGGCACGCCAAACGATTCGTAAGCCGCCAGGTTGCGGTTGGCATTGATCATGATTTCACCCACACCGCCACCGATCTGCAGTCGGGTCAGCGTGTGCAGGGCCAGGGGCATGCCGTTGAAAGTTTGCAAACCTTTGTCGACACCACCCATCCGTGAGCCGCGTCCTCCGGCCAGAATCAGGGCGGTAATGTCTGATGCAAGAATCAATTCAACCTCCGATGTAACTCATCTCGATGCGTCTGACGGGAGAGCCTGGATCAAAGGGCAGGGCGCTGCGCAGTTCAGAATAGCGGTCGACTCTGGCACGCCAGATCCGTTCAACGCCGGTGGTCAAATCTGCATCCGTGGATTGAGCACGGATGAGTTGACGCAGATCGTAACCCTGGCCAGCAAAGAGGCATAGGTACAGTTGCCCTTCGGTCGATAGTCTGGCACGGTTACATTCGCCGCAAAAAGCCTGTGTGACGCTGCTGATCACGCCAATTTCCCCCGCCGCATGGTCGTGCCGACCGTGAACATCAGCAAAGCCCCAACGTTCGGCAGTTTCACCCGGATTGGCTGGCTCCAATTGCACCAGCGGGAGTTGTGCATGGATCAGTTTCACCACTTCACTGGAGGGCAACACCTCGTTCATGCGCCAGCCGTTGGTGGCACCCACATCCATGTACTCAATGAAGCGCAACACCATGCCGGTGCCTTTAAAGCGGCGCGCCATAGGCAAAATCTGATGCTCATTGGTGCCGCGCTTGACCACCATGTTGATCTTGATCGGCCCCAGACCGACCTCGCGAGCAGCTTCGATGCCATCCAGTACGGCAGCTACCGGGAAATCAACATCGTTCATGCTGCGAAATACAGCGTCATCCAGACCATCGAGACTGACGGTAACGCGTTGCAAACCTGCAGATTTGAGGTCATGCGCCTTGCGCGCCAATAGTGACCCGTTGGTTGTCAAGGTCAAATCCAGCGTTTGCCCATCGGCTGTACGCAGGCTTGACAGTTGCTCAATCAGCCGCTCAATGTTTTTGCGCAACAGCGGCTCGCCACCCGTCAATCTGATTTTTTGCACGCCGTGGGCGACAAAGATCCGGGCTACACGGGTGATTTCTTCAAACGACAGCAAGTCAGTGTGTTTAAGGTAAGTGTGATCTTTGTCAAAAATCTCTTTTGGCATGCAGTAGTTGCAGCGAAAGTTACACCGGTCGGTGACGCTGATGCGCAAGTCACGCAATGGTCGCCCACGTCGATCGGTCAGTAGCGCGCCGGAGCCGATAGCCGAATCCGCCATGATGGGTGGAATGGGCAGCGATGATGAACGCTGGTCGGTCAGTGGGATGACCCGCGGCACATGACGGTCAGTCATGGCACCATTGGACCGTTTAACACGGGCAGGTTTGTAACTGCTGCTGGTTGCGCAGAGTTCGAGGTGTTGTTGATTTGCATTGTCGTGATTCTCCAGCAAAATCTATCGTTTTTATGGCACCGTAATAAACAGTGCATTGGTAATTTCTGCATCATTGCATCTGCGCATCAGCCATGTTTTAGTGCATTGAGCTTACGGTACAAAGAGCGTTCGCTGATGCCTAACTGTCGGGCGAGTTCGGCTCGGTCGCCCAGGTGGGTAGACACCAAACGTCGCAGCGTTTCGCGCTCGTATGCTTTTAACGTGACACCTGCTGCTGAATCTTGTGAGGGTAGCGTGGTCTTAGGGAAGGCGATGTCGACCTGGTTCGACATCGGCTGCAGTGTTGGACTGCGCAAAGGGACATCAGAATGATTTCCCGGGAGACACCGACCGGACTGCAACGCTTGTTGCACATGCGTAGCTTCCAGAGTGTCGCCATCGCATAGCAGTGCAGCGCGCTCGAGCAGATTGCGCAGTTCCCGGACGTTGCCTGGATAGTTTTGAGTTTGCAGCAGTTGCATGGCGGCAGCACCCAACTGCAGTTTGCGGTAGGGGGTGACGCGCTCGAGCAGTGAGACGGCAAGCAGGGCAATGTCACTCTGGCGCTCGCGCAGCGCCGGCAGGTGAATAGGGAAGGTGCTCAGTCGGTAGTACAGATCTTCGCGAAACCGACCTTCACTCACCATTCGATCCAGATCACGGTGGGTCGCTGAGACCACCCGGATATCGGCGTGTCGCTGCTCGGTGCTTCCGACACGACGGTAAGTGCCAGTTTCGAGAAGGCGCAACAGCTTCACCTGCATGGTGAGCGGAATGTCGCCCACTTCGTCCAAAAATAGCGTACCGCCACTGGCCGCCTCGACCAAACCGCCACGCGACGTATTGGCACCGGTAAAAGCACCCCGTTCGTGGCCAAAAAGTTCAGACTCGAACAGATTTTCCGGCAGACTGGCACAGTCCACGGCCACCAGTGCTCGGGCTGCGCGGCGGCTGGCTTCATGCACGGCACGGGCAGCCAGCTCTTTGCCCGTGCCGGATTCACCCAGCAGCAACACGGTGGCCATAGAGGGAGCCACGCGGGCTACCAGTGTCAGCATATGCTGAAAGTTGGGCGCTCGCCCGATTAACCCCTGGGCGACGGCCTTGCCTTGAGCTACGCGCAGAGGCTCCATTTTTTCAACAAAAAAAGCTTGTTCACCATGGGCATCAAGCAGCGGTGCGAGTTCAATGTTGATGTACTCCTCGCCTTTTGGCGTGTGGTGCAGGTGCAGCACACGTTCACGTTGGCCTGATTCACGCGCCTTGATGAGTGGGCATGATTCGCCAGCTTGGTCGCAAGGCACAGCAAAGCGGTGTGACACATCAAAACAAGTTCGTCCTACCACGCTGCTTGCAGGGCTGAACTGGCGCCGATAGGATGCGTTGGCGGCAAGGATGCGGTAGTGGGTGTCAAACAGAATGTGTGGCTCGGGTAGCCCTTCCAGGTAAGACATCAGCTCAGGCAGCGGCTTCATGATAATTCTTTTTTGATCGGCATATTGCTGCCGATTATGGCAGTTACTGCCATATTTGGCAGTAACACTCCCGTCAGCGTGCAGCCTAAAATGTGATACTTCCTCTAAGCGATTGAATTCAAGAGGTTTCCAATCTGATCTATTGATGGCACGGTTCTTGAAACGAATAAGTAGCATTCCCATCGACTGCCATGAGCAACACGATGAATACAAGCCTGAATTTCTGACTTCCTTGAGAAAGCTTGACATGTACTTTCGGATTTTGAACGACGAAGCTACCGGTGAACTCACTTATTTGCTGGCCGACCCAGATGCCCGTGAGGCTGTGCTGATTGACCCGCGTGGCTGCGATTTGCCGATTTTGTCGGCACTTCTGGCCGAGCGGGATTTGCGATTGCGATGGGTTCTGCGCACCCATCATCACGACCATCTGAAAGCGCAGGAGTCAGCGCTGCTGGGTCGACTTGGTGCGCCATTGGTGCAAGGTGACCGGCAAGTTGGTGGGCGCAACCTGGGGGATGGTGATGTACTCGCCTTTGGCGGCGAATTGGTGCGTGTGCAGATGACACCCGGGCATACCTGTTCCTGCCTTAGTTTTTTCTGGCGTGACCGGCTGTTTATCGGCGGGCTGCTGGCCGCTGAAGCCTGCCCCTACCAGCCCCACCCGGCTGATGCCCAAGCACTGTGGGACAGCGTGACTCAGCGTATCTTTACTTTGCCCAACGAAACCCTGCTCTTCGCCGGGCACGAGCGACGTGCCCGGGCAGTCAGCACGGTGTTGGAGCAGCGGCGTTGGCATCCCTTGTTTGCAGGGTTAACCCGCGATGAGTTTCTGGTGCATGTGGCTGGTTTACCAAATTCCGTGCTGCGTTCAGTGTATGACGCAGCAACCGCACATTGAATTCAATTGATAGAAGGAAAACAAGGTGAAAAACGAAACTCCTAAGCTTAGAAAAGTCATTCCGATTGCGGCAGTAGAGGCAAATGATGAGATCGCTTTGGCGGTTGCAGCGAGCAACAAGATCTATCCTCGCAGCGTCACGGGCTTGTTCACGCGGTGGCGCTGGATCATGGTGTACGTAACACAAATTATTTTTTATGGGTTGCCTTGGGTTGAGTGGGGACAACGACAAGCGATGTTATTTGACTTGGGTGTTCGTCGTTTCTACATTTTTGGTTTGGTTTTGTATCCACAAGACTTTATTTACCTGACCGGAATGTTGATTATTTCGGCCTATTCACTCTTTTTGTTTACAGCAGTCGCCGGACGGTTGTGGTGCGGCTATGCCTGCCCCCAGACGGTTTACACCGAGATTTTTCTGTGGATTGAAAAGAAGGTCGAGGGTGACCGCAGCGCGCATATGCGCCGTGACAACGGACCGATGACAGCAGAGAAGTTGGCGCGTAAAGTGGGTAAACATTTTTTATGGCTGACATTAGGTCTTTGGACGGGTTTCACCTTTGTTGGTTATTTCACCCCGATCAAGGTCTTGGGTGCTGAGTTTCTCGCCATGGATTTGAGTTCGTGGGAGATTTTTTGGACGTTTTTCTATGGTTTCGCCACGTATGGCAACGCTGGATTTTTGCGCGAAATGATTTGCAAGCATATGTGCCCTTATGCGCGTTTTCAAAGCGCCATGTTTGACAAAGATACCCTGATCGTGACGTATGACACCGAGCGCGGCGAACCGCGAGGTGCACGTTCCAAGAAAGCAGACCCGCTGAAATTAAATTTGGGCGCTTGTGTGGACTGCAGTTTGTGTGTTCAGGTTTGTCCTACTGGCATCGATATTCGTGAAGGCTTGCAGTACGAGTGCA
>CAIYNH010000957.1 GCA_903927495.1 uncultured beta proteobacterium | reverse complement strand
CTCATTCTCAAACGCGAGCCGACAAAGCCTATGCAGCCCAGCTTGCTGGTGGCACCTGCGTCGCTGCTGGCCAATTGGGCACTCGAGGCTGAGCGCTTCGCTCCCGGCTTGCGGGTCTTGATTGTGCACGCCTCGGTCATGTCAGGGGTTGAATTTCGTGCCTTGAATGTAAACCAACTGTCGGATGTCGATCTGGTCATCACCAGCTATGGCTCACTGCTGCGCTTGCCGGTTTTGATGGACACCCAATGGCATCTCGCCGTCATCGACGAGGCACAGGCGATCAAAAACCCGGGTGCCAAACAAACGCGCCAGGTCAAGCTGCTCAAGGCCAACACGCGCATTGCACTGACAGGAACCCCGGTTGAAAACAAACTGGCTGATTTATGGTCTATCTTTGACTTTACCCATCCCGGCTTGCTGGGCTCTGGCAAAGTATTTGCCGATTTTGCCAAAAGGCTGGCCAAGGAGCAGCATTTTGGAGCGTTGCGCCGATTGGTGCAACCCTACATCTTGCGCCGCCTCAAGACCGACAAGCGGGTAATTAATGATTTACCGGACAAGACCGAGCTCAAGACCTGGTGCCATCTGAGTCCAGTACAAGCGGCGCTCTACCAAGCTGCCGTCGATGACATGACTGCTGCTCTAGCGGATGCACAGGGGATTGGCCGCAAAGGTGTGGTGCTGTCTTATCTGATGCGTTTCAAGCAAATTTGCAACCATCCCTCCCAATGGCTGGGCGACAGCGCGTGGAACATGGTCGACAGTGGCAAGTTCGCCCGCCTGAGTGAGTTGGTGGAAGTCATTGCCGCGCGGCAGGAGAAAGTACTCGTGTTTACCCAGTTTCGTGAAACCACAGCGCCATTGGCAGCGTTTTTGGGCACTCTCTTTGGTCGCGATGGCTTGGTGCTGCATGGAGGCACCCCAGTGGCCAAGCGGCGTGAATTGGTCAAGCGGTTTCAGGAAGATGAGCTGACACCGTTTTTTGTGCTGTCACTCAAAGCAGGTGGTGCCGGGCTGAACCTGACGGCGGCATCGCACGTGATCCATTTTGACCGCTGGTGGAATCCGGCGGTAGAAAATCAGGCCACGGATCGGGCATTCCGGATCGGGCAGAGGAGAAACGTCCTGGTTCACAAGTTTGTGTGCCAGGGAACAGTGGAAGACCGCATCGATCAACTGATAGAGTCGAAGCAGCAATTGGTCAAAGACGTTCTTGAGGGTGGCGCTGAGCTGCTCTTGACCGAGATGAGTGACCGCGATCTGCTCGATCTAGTCAAGCTCGATATTCACACTGCACAGGAAAGCTGAAAATCATGGGTTACTACAGTGGCTGGGCACCTTACGTCTCAGTGGCAGAGCGACACAAAAAGACTGAAAAGGAGGCTGCCAAGGCCACTAAGTCAGGCATCAGTCTTTCTCCCATTGATCCCTACCGTGGTGCCATCGCGACAACGTTTTGGGGCAAGGCATGGTGCGACAACCTGGAGTCCTACAGCGACTACGCCAATCGGATGCCCCGGGGCCGCACCTATGTTCGCAATGGCTCGGTGATCGACCTCAAAATCACTGAAGGTGAAGTTCAGGCAAAGGTGATGGGATCCAGTCTGTACAAGGTCTCGGTCAAGGTCAGCGCCGTGGCAAAAGCCCCATGGCAAGCCATTAGCAAAGATTGCGCTGGATCCATTGACTCGCTGGTTGAACTGTTGCAAGGCAAACTCTCAACGGCAGTGATGCAGCGCATCTGCGCACCGCGTACAGGACTCTTCCCGGCTCCCAAGGAGATAGAGCTCAGTTGCAGTTGCCCGGATTCGGCCTCCATGTGCAAGCACGTTGCCGCTGTGCTGTATGGCGTGGGCGCGCGGCTGGATCAAAAGCCCGAACTCCTTTTTAGTCTGCGAGGTGTGGATGCCAAAGATCTGGTCAGTCAGGCCGGTGCTGGCTTGCCGAAATCGACAACCGGCCTGGCAGTGGGCAAGGTGCTCGATGATGCGGTGTTGGCCGATGTGTTTGGTCTTGAGATGGATGAATTTGTCGCTCCGGTCAATTCGCCGGGCACCAGAAAGACGGCACCAACCGGAAATCCCCTCACAAAAACCAAGAATGAACCAGCAAAGAAAGCGGTAAAAGTGACGATGCCGCCACCTG
>CAIYNH010000956.1 GCA_903927495.1 uncultured beta proteobacterium | reverse complement strand
TGCCCTCTCAATTTGGCTAGCGTAAGTACGGTCAATACCCGCTCGAAAGGCCAGTTCCTCTTGCGTCAACCCAAGCGACGTTCTTAACCTCTTAACGCTTGAGGCCAGATTCGCTTGTGCTTTGAGAAAAGATTGTGTGGTCACCCCCTAAATGTCAACATTTGGAGATTGCTAGTCCACGGAAAATAGTCTACATTCATCAACTCATGTTCTATTAGAAAACATTACAGGGGTCACTATGCGATACCTAATTCTCTTGCCTTTGGCACTTTTGTCTGCTTGCCAAACACCCCCATTGACGGGGTCATCGGGGCAGTCCGTTCCACAGAACATCGATTTTCAGTGCAAACAACAATGCGGAATGTATGACTCAAAGGTCAGCATTATTGGGGCCGCTATGTGCATGAATGAATGCGTCAGGGCACATGGTTACTAAGCAAAATTCCTTGCCATCAATCGAATCGGTTTGATCACGATTCCGGAATCTCAGTGAAACGCTGATATTGCCAATTCCTTCAGCGTCATCGCGGCGGGCCATGGATTACCCCCCCTCTGACTTACTGGTCGCTGGGCATCAATTCGTCTAGTCTGGCCCATTGAGTAGACTTGCGTATTTACCTGTCGCTCTCTGTGGCGCTCTGGTTTTTGGCGTTAGCGCCAGTTCACCCAATAGATTCGCCACCTGTCGCAGCGCACGGTCAGCCACACCGATGTGCAAGTTCTTACCGGGTGTCGCGCCAGCATTGAACATTGTCACCAGCCCCTCGGTCTTGATGTTCGCCCAGCACTTGACGTAGAGTTCCACCTGGGTGACAAGCATACCCACTAGCAGCCGGTCGAATTGAACTGTGGTGCCGTGCGATTCGAACATGGCTTGCCCGATTTGTTCGACAAACTGCGCTCTGTCCCATGCCTCGGGGTCATTCAACCATTGGGCTTCGCCCAGCACGGCCCTGACTTTTTCGGTCGGTGTTTCTGGTCGGTGTTGAATGATGTGAAGGTTTGCTGGCAATTTGGTTGTCATTTGACTTTCTCCTTTTGGACTACCCCCCTCTGACTTACTGGTCGTGGGAAATTGGGAGTCAGGTTGCGGTTGGTCGAGTCCGGAATACTTAAGATTTAAGCGTTAAACCGTCGCACCGTTGCAGCTTGGACACCAGTTCACCGGGTAACTGCGCATCCTTGGACTGTCTAACGATCCCGGAGCGCTGCCAATTGCCACAGCGCCACGATCCCGCCGCCCGTCCTGCTAGGTGCAGGCATTCAAAGCAAACCCGCCTATCGTCTGATTCACGATCCCGCTTTACCAGCTTGTCTGCCAGCGCTTCGCCGTCATCAAGGGTCAGCCCTTTACTGGTGAACTGTTCAAGTCGCATCCTGAAAATGCCGATTTCAGCGCCGGTCATGGCCGTGCTATGTGGCCAGCACCATCTATCAGCATCCGGTGCCGGGTCATTTGCTGCGCTGTCTGGAGCTTTTGCTACTGCTACAGTTGCTACAGTTGCTACAGTTGGAGGGTGATGGGTGCCATGTGTAGCAAAAGTAGCAGGTGTAGCAGTAGCAGACTGTCGCAAACTGCCTTTTTTAATGAGGCTGGCGAGATTCATGCCGCCGCCTGTTGCAGTAGCTCTGGCCTGATTTGGATCAGCCGTTTCCTGCCGTCCTGCACTAGCCGCGCCCGTCCTAACTCTGCCAGTTCCTTGATGGCCTCAAGAAAGACAGCTTTGTCGCGCAAGCCCCCCGGCCCGAATTGCTGAATCTGTCGCGTCGGTACGCTGTCGGTGTTTTCCCGTTTGCAGTAATCCAGCATCCAAGATTCAAGGCGCGCCGGGTTTGCCAGTTCCAAGGGCATCGCCAATTCACCCAGAAACCGCCGCGCCTCTGACAAGTGCCATGCCGCGATCTGCCCGCCTGATTCCATTGCCTCTACATCAATCGGCCCGACGCTGCCGGTAAAGGTATGGAATAGCGCCGCCAGCCGCGCTGCGTTGTCTGCCGTTTTGCTGGCCACGTCCCGCACGTCGTACAACTCGCCGCCGGTCGATAGTTTTGATTCAATGGCATTGTGAAACGCTACCCAATGCGCTTTTGCCTCCGGTGACAATTGCAGCATGGCAGGCGTCAGCGCCCCGTTTTCGTCAATCGGTGCTGGCCGGTTCAAGATCAATGTCAATCTGCTATTGAAGGTCGCCAGCGCTGGCCAGTTGGCCGGTGCCTCTGTGAATGGCCGGAAACCCTGCGTCGATACTGGCCACGCTACGAGAAACCGTGCCAGAAAGCCTGTCCCCCGCGCCAGCCCCCTAGTGTCGGCAAAGAATGCTCTGATCGTTGCCTCCTGCACCTGCAATGCCATTGTGAAGCGCGCCCCTTGGACTGTGAAACTATCGGTTGTTCTACGATCAATTTTGAGCGTTGCGCCGTCCCATAGCTGATTCAGCATTGCCAAGTTGCGCATTGCCGAATCTTTGCCCATGCCATGACTGCCAAAAACGGTGCCAGCCTCGCTACTGATAACGCCGCCTGATGGCCACTGGTTTGCAAGTGCGTGCGCCTGCTCCTCTGGTGTGGCATCGCTATAGATCAGCCGTGGCACTCTGGGTGCTGTCGGCTTTCTCGTGTCTAGGTCGTGTAATTCCTTCTCTTGCGCCGTGCCGGTCTTGCCGGGCTTGCCC
>CAIYNH010000955.1 GCA_903927495.1 uncultured beta proteobacterium | reverse complement strand
CTGCTGCCCGCCACCTACGCTTTGCCACCGGTATCGGCCTTGATCATGTTGGCTGGCATTTACTATGGAGCCCAGTACGGTGGCTCTACCACTGCCATTTTGGTCAACCTGCCTGGAGAATCATCTTCGGTGGTGACGGTGATTGATGGCTACCAGATGGCCAGACAGGGTCGAGCAGGGCCGGCTTTGGCTGCTGCCGGCTTGGGTTCCTTCTTTGCGGGTTGTGTTGGTACGCTGGTGCTGGCCGCTTTTGCCGTACCTCTGACCGAGGTAGCATTCAAGTTCGGACCCGCCGAGTACTTTTCGCTGATGATTCTGGGCTTGATCGGTGCGGTGGTGCTGGCATCTGGCTCCTTGCTTAAAGCTGTGGGCATGATTTTGTTGGGCTTGCTGCTGGGGTTGGTGGGCACCGATGTGAATTCGGGCGTGGCACGCTTTAGCTTTGGAATCCCGGAATTAACCGACGGGATCGGCTTCATCGTCATCGCCATGGGTGTCTTTGGCTACGGTGAAATCATCATGAATCTGGGCAAGCACGAGAGTGAACGCGAAGTTTTCACGGCTGACGTGAAGGGACTCTGGCCAACCAAGGAAGACTTCAAACGCATGACTCCGGCTGTGTTACGCGGCACCGCGCTGGGCTCGATCCTGGGCATTTTGCCGGGCGGGGGTGCGGTGATGGCGGCTTTCGCTGCCTATACGATCGAAAAGAAAACCAAGCTGCAACCGGGTGAAGTCCCTTTTGGCAAGGGCAATATCCGGGGTGTTGCAGCACCTGAATCAGCCAACAATGCAGCTTCTCAAACCTCGTTCATTCCTTTGCTGACCCTGGGCATCCCACCAAACGCGGTGATGGCCTTGATGGTGGGTGCCATGACCATTCACAACATTCAGCCTGGTCCGCAGGTGATGACCAGCAACCCTGAACTATTTTGGGGCTTGATTGCATCGATGTGGATTGGCAACGCCATGCTGATTGTGCTGAACCTGCCTTTGATTGGCATCTGGATCAAGCTGCTCAGTGCCCCGTACCGCTGGTTGTTCCCGGCAATTGTGCTGTTTTGCGCGATTGGGGTGTACAGCACCAACAACAATACTTTTGATATCTGGTTGGTTGGCTTGTTCGGTTTTATTGGTTATCTGTTCATCAAGCTGGGGATGGAGCCGGCCCCGTTGTTGCTGGGGTTTATCCTGGGCCCCATGATGGAGGAAAACCTGCGCCGGGCGCTGCTGCTCTCGCGTGGTGACTGGAGCGTGTTTGTGACTCGGCCACTGTCGGCGAGTTTGCTGGCAGTAGCAGCCTTCCTTCTGGTATTGGTGTTGCTGCCGTCAGTCAAACGCAAACGCGAAGAGGCTTTTGTCGAGGAGTAAACCCCTGGTTGGCAGAGGCAGCCCGTTCGCAATGCCTACAGCAGAGCTGCACCAACCTACGGGGGCTGAACGCTGATTCGTTCAGAGCCGTGATGTAATAAAGTCGGGTCGTGCTTAGGGCTTAACCAGCTTAGTCAGTTCAAGCAAATTCGCTGCATCAGCAATGGCCCAACAAGTCTTGATTAGCGCAGCAGATTTTTCGGCTCCCAGGACGGCATCCGACAGGCCACGAAATTTGGCTTCAAGTTGTGCGTCGGTCATCGGGTTTTGCAGTGAGCCAATGGCGTGCTCGACATAGACATGGACACGCCTGCCATCCCGCAACACGGCGGTGATGTCAGCGCTGGCCTCATCAATCGAATCGTCGACAGTCGCCACCACTTTGCGGCGCAACGCCACCATGTCGACTCGGTTCACGATTTCATCAGAAAACTCATCCTCGGCTGCATGGCCAAAGGTCAAACCCGCTGCGCAACCGTGGTAAACGCTGAACTTGGCCTGAAGACCGTCGGCCGGTTCTTTCTTGCCGGTGAGTTCAAGCACCAGCGAATGCACCTTGAGTTCGATCCGCTCCACGTCTTCAGGTAGAACGCCTTGGGCCCGCAGTTGGGCGCAGGCATCAATGCTGGGGTGAATCACGATGCCGCAGGCAAAAGGTTTGTAGCTGTTGAAGGCAATCTCGAAACGTTGGCCTAGTTCGATGGTGATCTCGGACCAGTCATTTTTGCTTGAGACGGTTTGCATCATGCCGCGTGGTGCCTCCAGGGCCTTGGTGCTGGCGCTGAAACCCTGGCTCGCCAGCAGTGCCGACATCAAACCCGCCCGTGCTGCGGCACCCGGGTGAAAGGGCTTGGTCATGGTGCCAAATTGCTCACGCATGCCGACCGGTTGTGAGGCCGCAATGCCCAGCGCCATGGTGGTCTGCTGCGTGTCAAGGCCAAGCAAACGGGCACAAGCCGCTGCTGCGCCCAGTGTGCCGGTTGACCCGGTGATGTGCCAACCGCGGTCGTAATGGTCGGGGTACATGGCGTTACCAACGCGGCACGACACGTCAATGCCAATGACCAAAGCGTCAAGCAGCGAGCGGCCACTGGCACCCCTGTATTCAGCCAGTGCCAGCAGCGCGGATGCTACCGGGCCAGCCGGGTGAATGATGGTTTTGAGATGGGTGTCGTCAAAGTCAAAGGTGTGTGAGGTGATGCCGTTGATCAGCGCAGCACTGGCCATGTCGACTTTTTCGCTTCGTCCGGGCAGCGAGGCCTGTGCGCTGGGCTGGAGCAAGCTGATGGCGGCCAGGGCCGCGTTAGCCGTTTCATGGTGGGCGGCTCCTACAGCACAACCCAGCCAGTTCAGAAAGGTACGGTGTGCTTCGTGATCGACAGCCTCGCTCCAGCCACCGGCCAGATAGCCAGGGTGGGTAGCCACGAACTCGGCCAGGATGTGGGTGACGGGAGGGGCGTGGTGGTCGGCTGCGACCTGGGTATTGCGGGCCATAGTGTTGTTCAGATTGGGTTGATGAAAAATTTTGCTATTAGAAACAGAGCTAGTGATGCTTATGCAGTGGGCGATACAGTCGATTTTATTAACACCCCACTCTCCCCCAGCCCCGCCCCGCTGGGCGGAAGGGGAGCTTAACTGCCACGTGTGGTCTGTGTGCTCTGCGAGTAGTGTGATCGACATCCCGGCAAATTTCGAACGATTTTTTCAAACAAAATTCCTTGAATATCGCTTATTTGTAGCAAGGTTGTCGATCACTCTCTGCGCAAAAAGCAGAGTCACATAGGGCTGTTGGCTCCCCCTCGCCCGGCGG
>CAIYNH010000954.1 GCA_903927495.1 uncultured beta proteobacterium | reverse complement strand
TCTTGTTTTCTGGCATTACTGTGGGTGCCACTTACGCGTTGGCTGCGTTGGGGTTCACGTTAATCTACAACGCCAGCAACGTCATCAACTTTGCTCAGGGCGAATTCATCATGCTTGGAGGCATGTTGGCGGTCTATTTCAGCCAGGCCGGGCTGCCCCTGCCGGTGGCACTGGTGCTGGCCATTGTGGTGCCGGCTATTGTTGGTGTGGTGCTTGAAAAGCTGGCGATTGAGCCCGTCAAGGGTGCCGAGTCGGTGACGCTGATCATCATCACCATTGGCGCATCACTGGTGATACGGGGGTTGATTCAGGTTTGGCTGGGCAAGGGCACGCATAGCTTGCCAGCTTTTTCGGGAGATGAGCCGCTGCAAATTCTGGGTGCCACGCTGATGCCGCAAAGCCTGTGGGTGTTAGCTGTGACGGCGCTGGTGGTGCTGGGTTTGTGGTATTTTTTCAACCGTACCTTGCACGGAAAAGCGATGTTGGCCACCTCGCATAACCGCCTGGCCGCCGAATTGGTGGGCATCAACACCAATTGGGTGCTGTTCATGAGTTTTGCCCTGTCGGCCTCGCTGGGGGCGTTGGGCGGTATTTTGGTAACCCCCATTACGCTCACCTCATACGATGTGGGTGTGATGCTGGGGCTGAAGGGTTTTGTGGCAGCCGTGGTGGGTGGTCTGGGAAACGGGTTGGGTGCTGTGCTGGGTGGCTTGCTGGTGGGCGTTCTTGAGGCCATGGGCGCAGGCTATATCTCCTCGTCTTACAAAGACGCGATGCCGTTTGTGCTGATTTTGCTGATTCTGTTTTTCAAACCTCGGGGCCTGTTTGGAGGTCAATCTACGGATCGTGTTTAGTCTCGGGGCGGTTAAATCACACACAGAAGGGTCAACCTATCTGGCATCCGAGCCGTTCATCGCATCTGAATGGCATTTGGTGATTCGGAACGGCAAAATGCTTGCATGATGATTCAATCAACTATGTTCCAACAATTTCTGCAAGTAGCAGCACTTAACACCGTGATCGCGTTCGGCATCACCATGTTTGGCAACTATGAACTACTGACCAACCTGGTGTATTCACACTGCATTGGCATGAGCATTTGGGCATTCATATCTTTGGGTCAGAAGTGGTTGATGCCTCAGCCCGAATTGCATCGAATGCGACTATTGGCCATTGTTCCTGTCAGCGTTGTGTTGGCCTATTTGCTCGGCACGGCTTTAGCCTCCTCTATGTTTGCAACGTACAGTGTTAACCATTGGACTGAGCGTCCGCGGGAGGCATGGGGGTTTTTATTTGTCAGTTTGCTCGCTGGAGGCATCAGCACCTATTTTTTCATGAGCCGCGAACAACTGGCCCGGGCCAAGACCCAGATTGAGGCCGTGCAACGCCAAGCCACCGAGGCCCAACTCAAACTGCTGCAGGCCCAGTTGGAGCCCCACATGCTGTTCAACACCCTGGCTAACTTGCGTGCCTTGATCACACTTGATCCGATTCAGGCGCAGCACATGCTCGACAGCATGGTGGCTTACTTGCGCGCCACCTTGAACTCATCCCGCGCTACCCAGCATCCCCTGCAAGACGAGTTCAACCGTCTGCGTGATTACCTGGAACTGATGGCTGTGCGTATGGGGCCGCGTCTACATTACATCCTGGAGTTGCCACCCGAATTGACTGCGCTGGCAGTGCCCCCGCTGCTGTTGCAACCACTGGTTGAAAACGCGATCAAACACGGACTAGAACCCAAAGTGCAAGGCGGTGCGATCACGGTACGCGCGAGTCAACTGAACCGCAAGATCACCATCGATGTCGTTGACACCGGTGTTGGCTTGTCCTCAGGAAAAACCTCTGCGGAAGGTTTTGGGCTGACTCAGGTGCGCGAGCGTTTGGCGACTATCTACGGTACCCAAGCATCAATTAAATTGATAGCAGGTGATGCCTGTGGTGTCTGCGCTAGAGTCACTTTTCCTTGTTAAGAACGGGTCATAATGAATGCCTTTTCAAGCCCAACGGCCCTGATTGCTGAGGATGAACATTTGTTGGCCGCTGCGCTGCAGGGGGAATTGGCACAAGCTTGGCCTGAGCTGCGGGTGATTGCTGTCGTGGGCGATGGTGGCAGTGCTGTCACTCAAGCGCTGAAGTTTCAGCCGGATGTGCTGTTTTTTGATATCCGAATGCCAGGCATGAGCGGCATGGAGGCTGCAGCCGAACTGGCCGATGCCTGGGACACCTCTGTATCCAGCAGTAAACCCTTTCCGGTGTTGGTGTTTGTCACCGCTTACGACCAATATGCAGTAAAGGCTTTCGAAACTCAGGCGATCGACTATCTACTCAAGCCGATACAGCCCGACCGGCTAAAGAAGACGGTCGAGAAAGTGCGGTTAACGCTTTCTGCGCGGGCACAAGGTGCTATAACTAAGGAAGCATATGCAGAGACCAATGGTCCCCCCCTGGAAGCCACACTGACCCAGTTGCGACAGTTAATGGGTGTCGTTACGGGTGCCATTGGTGCACCGGTTGCCGAGGTGGCACCGCTCAAATTCATTCAAGCCAGCGTGGGCAACAGCATCCGCATGGTGCCGACGCAAGATGTCGTCTATTTCGAGGCTGCGGACAAATATGTGCGGGTGCTCACGACCGAGCGTGAGTATCTGATCCGCACCTCGCTCAAGGAACTGTTGCCGCAGTTGGACTGCAACTTATTTTGGCAAATTCATCGGGGTACAGTGGTTAATTGCAGCCACATCGACAACGTGACGCGGGATGAAGTTGGCAAACTCTGGCTTCAGTTACGCGGTCGCTCTGAGCGTTTGTCGGTGAGCCGCTTGTATGCGTATTTGTTTCGGGCGATGTAAAAAAGACCGACATAGCAGCCCTAATATGATTCAGAAATGGAATCAGATGCAAGGCTTTTACTTGGGCAATCAGGTGCTGTTCTCGTCTAGGCTGGGACGTTCCAGATGGCTGACATCACCCCAACCCACCAGGGTGAAGCCTTGGGGTGTCCAGAGCAGGCGGTTGATGGCTGCGTTACCCAGATGCCAGGCACGCTCTGCTTGCAATTCCTGCCCGGTAGCCAGACGGTAGAGTTGGTCCATCACGCCACCGTGCGCTACCAGCACAATTTGTCCGCCAATATGCTGCTCGGCCAGTTCAACTGCGGTTTGCTGAATGCGCTCGCGCATGGCCACCAAAGATTCGCCGGCGAGAGGTGCCCAGTGGGGGTCGCGTTTGCGCCATAGTTCGGTTTCTGCGGGCCAGATGGACTCAATCTCGGCGTAAGTTTTACCCTCAAAAGCGCCGAAGCCACGCTCCCGTAATCCGGTGTGTGCTTGCAGCGGTATTTGCGCCGCATCGGCAATGGCATTGGCAGTTTGCCAGGCGCGTTGCAGGTCGCTGCTGTAGACAAAGTCAATCGATTCACCGAGCAGCGCTCGGGCCACTTGCTGAGCTTGCCAGCGACCGGTGGCGTTGAGTTCAATGTCAATTTGTCCCTGAATGCGAGTATCCACATTCCAGGCGGTTTCACCATGTCGGATGGCGATGATGCGGGTGGCTTGCATGGTGATGGTTTTGGAGATTCAAGTGTGCTACAAAAAAAAGAGCTTACCACGCTTTGTTGATAGGCTCTGCAAGGTTATTCTGCAAATAAAATTAAAGTTGTGCCAGTGACACTCTGATCAGGCTTGGTTGTGCAAACTCTTCTGTATCAAAGGCCTTGTCGCCGTCGTCACTGGCAATGCCCGTGGTTTGGATGCCCTTGAAGTCATAGCGTCGGGCATCCATCAAATGTGAGGGCACCACGTTTTGTAGCGCAGTAAACATAGTCTCGGTGCGACCCGGGTATTGCTTTTCCCAATCACGCAGCATTTGGCCGATGAGCTGACGTTGCAAGTTTTCCTGGCTACCGCACAGAGAACAGGGAATGATCGGAAACTGCCGGTGCTCGGCCCAACGTGTCAGGTCTTTCTCAGCCACATTGGCCAGTGGCCGGATCACGATGTGACCGCCATCGTCGCTTACCAGCTTGGGCGGCATGCCTTTGAGCTTGCCGCCAAAAAACATGTTCAGGAAAAAAGTTTGCAGCATGTCGTCGCGGTGGTGGCCGAGAGCAATTTTGGTGATTTTGAGTTCGTCAGCGACGCGGTACAGAATGCCCCGGCGCAGGCGGCTGCACAGGCTGCACATGGTTTTGCCCTCAGGCACCACTTTTTTGACGATGCTGTAGGTGTCCTGTGTTTCGATATGAAATTCGATACCCAGTTTGGCTAGGTAATCGGGCAGGATGTGGGCCGGAAAGCCGGGTTGCTTCTGGTCCAGATTGACCGCCACGATGTCAAAGTTGATGGGCGCGCGCTGTTGCAGCTTTAGCAAAATGTCCAGCAATCCGTAGCTGTCTTTGCCGCCGCTCACACAGACCATCACGCGGTCGCCTTCCT
>CAIYNH010000953.1 GCA_903927495.1 uncultured beta proteobacterium | reverse complement strand
TGACATTGGTCAAGGCAACGCCGTCTTGGTGCGCACTGCCAATCACGCGCTTCTGTATGACGCAGGCCCCCGTTTCAGTCGTGAAAGCGATGCCGGACACCGGGTACTGGTGCCATTGTTAAGAGCTCTGGATGTGCGTCTTGATACTTTGGTGCTCAGCCATCGTGACTCCGATCACACCGGTGGCGCAGCAGCAGTGTTGATGATGCAGCCCCAAGCTCGGTTGTTAAGCTCGATCGAACTGGAAAATTCTTTGCAAGTCCTACGTTCGGCGCAGCGTTGTCTGGCCGGACAGCACTGGCAATGGGACGGGGTAGATTTCGAGGTGTTACACCCGCAGCCAAATGACTACGACGATGTGCGTAAAACCAATGCAATGAGCTGTACGCTGCGCATTTCTAATGGTCTACAGGCGGCCTTGCTGGCCGGTGACATTGAGCAGGCTCAAGAAGCGCGCCTGGTAATGCAGGGCAATACTTTGCGCTCTGATGTACTCCTGGTGCCGCACCACGGGAGTAAAACTTCAAGTAGTGCCGGCTTTCTTGATGCAGTGCAGCCACGCTTGGCTTTGGTGCAGGCGGGCTACCTCAACCGCTTTGGTCATCCTACGCAACCCGTTTTGGTGCGTTACGCCGAGCGTCAAATCGCTGTGATTGATTCGCCCCATTGTGGTGCCATGACATGGCAGTCATGGCAAGCCAAGGCGGTTTCGTGCCAGCGCGAGACCGATAAGCACTATTGGCATCATCGGCCGCCGTGAACGGATTTAATGAAAATCGAGCTAAAGTTCTGTCTCGCAAGCGCTTTGGATTGGCCCAAAGCTTGCTAAGCTATACCCAGGAGAAAAGGTTTATGCAGAAATTTGACGAGATGTACACCCAGTTGCCCTATGAGTTTTTTACCCATGGAGGGAAGATTCGTGAGCATTACAAAATTTATGATGAATGGTTGGCGCGGCAACCCGGCGACATGATGGCCAAACGTCGTGAAGAAGCTGAAATGATTTTCCGGCGTGTTGGTATCACTTTTGCTGTATACGGCGAAAAAGATGAGGAGGGCGCTGGCACCGAACGGCTGATTCCATTTGACTTGATACCGCGCATCATTCCGGCGCACGAATGGCGCAGCATGGAGCATGGCTTAGAGCAGCGTGTGACAGCGCTCAATTGTTTTTTACATGATGTTTACCATGACCAAGAGATTCTCAAGGCCGGGCTAATTCCACGCGAGCAAATCGAACAAAATGCCCAATTTCGCCAGGAAATGATGGGTGTGGATGTACCTAACAAGGTGTACTCGCAAATTTCGGGGATAGACATCGTCCGTGCCCCGGATGCCAAAGGCAATGGCGAATACTATGTGCTGGAAGACAATTTGCGGGTGCCATCAGGTGTTTCTTACATGCTGGAAGACCGCAAGATGATGATGCGGCTGTTTCCTGACCTGTTCTCGGCGCACCGTGTAGCACCAATCGCTCATTATCCGGATTTGCTACTTGAGACCTTGCGCGAAAGCAGTCCCGCCACCACTGCAGAGCCCACCGTGGTTGTACTCACCCCCGGCATGTACAACAGTGCCTATTTTGAGCATGCATTTTTAGCCCAGCAAATGGGCATTGAACTGGTCGAAGGGCAGGATTTATTTGTTAAAGACAACTTTTGTTACATGCGTACCACGCGGGGGCCGCAACGTGTTGATGTGATTTACCGTCGTGTGGATGATGACTTTTTGGACCCGAAGGTGTTTCGGCCCACTTCGACATTAGGCTGTGCAGGACTGCTCGATGTTTATCGTGCAGGACATGTGAGCATCTGTAATGGTGTGGGTACCGGTGTCGCTGACGATAAGTCAATTTACCCTTATGTACCCAAGATGATCGAGTTTTACTTGGGTGAGAAGCCGATACTGAATAATGTTCCTACTTACATGTGTCGCAACCATGATGATTTGGCCTACACCCTGGCCAATATGCAGGAT
>CAIYNH010000952.1 GCA_903927495.1 uncultured beta proteobacterium | reverse complement strand
TTAGCACAAATTCACCGGACCTTGCTGACGCTCGCAACACAACATGCTGACGCTGCTGTATTGACACGCTCAAGCGCCCAAGCAACCAGGGTGAGCAGCTTTGGGTTGATATGCAGTCAGTGGGTCGCGCCGCTGGGACGTTGCCAAATACGCTTGCAATCTGCTATCGCTGGTGCGCTTCATCTGCGCCTCGATGAGGCCGTCTATTCGTTGAATGTCATGCAAGACAGGGCCGAGTTGGTGATGAACCTGATCGCCACCGAGTTGCAACTCAAACCGTTGCAGATGCCAGGAGACACCGCACATGACGAAACTGTGGCTCTGGCCTGTGAATTGGGAATGCTGGTAGGCAGTCTTGGCGCAATCGCTGCAGACATTTTTGATATGGCGCAACCAGAGTTCGGCTTGCTGGCACTGGCATCGGCTGAAACCGTCGCAATTCCGGCTGCCAAATCAGCAGTGAAGATGCCGCTTTCAACGTTGTGCATGGTGGCGCAGACTGCCGCGCAAAAAGTGCCACAGCAAGTGGCTGTTCTATTGTCTACTTTGTCACGCCAGCACAGCAGCGCTTTGGGTGTTCGGCAAACCCAGGTGACCCAATGGCCGGCACTGTTGGCAGCCAGTCAAAGCGCCAGCAGCGCTGTGGCACAGTTGGTAGGGGGCCTGCTAGCAGACACCCAGCAGATGCGCGCCAACCTCGATAGCGAGCGCCTTAGCTTGGGTGCCAAGGAGGCCAGGCTGTGGTTGAGTGCAGATCTTGCTCAGCGTGCAGCAGAACTCACACGCACCCGGGTCAAGGCGATGCTGTCGGTGGCAGCAGCCAATTCGCAGAACTGATGCACAGTTAACTGCCGTGCTTGACATTCTGGCCATTACCGGGCCCATTTTTTTTGCCATTGCTCTGGGTTACGGGTGCACTCGAACGGGCCTGTTTGCAAGGACCGACATGCGCGTGTTTGGGCAGTTTGTCATCAAGCTGGCGCTGCCAGCTATGCTGTTTACCGCCTTGATCAAGCTTGATATTGGCGAAATATTGAACGCCACTTACGCGCTGGCCTACCTCAGTGGCACCTTGGGCCTGATCACGCTGGGCCTGCTGTGGGGAAAACGCATCGGATTGAGTCCCACTGACCGTGTGGTGGCGGTGATGGGTATGACCTGCTCGAACAGCAGCTTTGTCGGTTATCCGATTTTGTTGCTCACGGTTGCACCCGTTGCCGCTGTGGCGCTGGCGCTGAACACACTGGTCGAAAATCTGTTGGTGATTCCGCTGCTGCTGGCTCTCGCTGAGCGCAGTCGGGGTGAGTCAGAGCATTGGACGGTGGTGGTTGGTCAATCTCTCAAGCGGCTACTCAAAAATCCGATCATCATTGCTTTGGTGGTGGGTCTGCTGGTGTCCCTGATGCATTGGCGATTACCTGAGCCGGTGTTGAGCGGAGTCAGCCTGTTTGCGGTATCGAGCGCCGGTTTGTCGCTGTTTGTGATTGGTGGAACCTTGGTGGGTTTGCCCATGGCTGGCATGGGTCGGCAGATACTGCCGATTGCGTTGGCCAAATTAATTTGGCATCCGCTGGCTGTCTATTTGGCAGCCATCTCCCTGCCAGCATTGGGTATGACGGCGCTGCCGCCGTCCCTGCGCATGGCAGGCGTGTTGCTGGCCGCAATGCCAACAATGAGCATCTACCCCATTCTGGCGCAGACCTATGGCAAAGAAAATCTGGGTGCCGCTGCGTTGCTGATGACCACG
>CAIYNH010000951.1 GCA_903927495.1 uncultured beta proteobacterium | reverse complement strand
GGCAAGGCTTGCCACTGGTGGTGAACCAGTGTTTTTACGAGATGATGAACTCGGCCAATCAGGCTTGGACCATGTACCCAGGCCTCACGCACGGTGCTTATGCGGCATTGCACACGCACGGCACAGACGCGCAAAAAGCCACCTACCTGCACAAAATGACCAGTGGCGAGTGGACTGGTACCATGTGCCTGACTGAGCCGCATTGCGGCACCGATCTGGGGCTGATGCGCACCAAAGCCGAACCCCAGGTGGACGGCACTTACCGCATAACAGGTAACAAAATTTTCATCAGCGCCGGTGAGCATGATATGGCCGCCAACATCATCCACCTGGTGCTGGCCCGTCTGCCTGATGCGCCCCCCGGAATCAAGGGAGTGAGTCTATTCATCGTGCCCAAGTTTATGGTTAATCAGGATGGCTCACTGGGTGAGCGCAACGGCGTTTACTGTGGTGGTCTTGAGCACAAAATGGGGATTCATGGCAACGCCACCGCTCAAATCGTCTTGGATGGCGCGGTCGGCACCTTGGTTGGTCAGCCCAATAAGGGCATGAACGGCATGTTTGTCATGATGAACGCCGCACGCTTGGGCGTGGGTAACCAGTCACTGGGTTTGACAGAGGTAGCATTTCAAAATGCGCTGGCCTATGCCAAAGACCGGATCCAGATGCGCAGCCTGTCTGGGCCAAAAGCCAAGAATCAAGCGGCTGACCCGATCATTGTGCACCCTGATGTGAGAAAAATGCTACTCACCGCCAAGGCTTATGCCGAAGGTGGCCGCGCGCTGATGTGTTTCAGCTCCATGCTGCTGGAAAAAGAACTCAACCATCCGGATGAAAAGGTGCGTAAAGACTCGGCTGAACTGCTGGCTATGCTGACCCCGATCGTCAAAGCATTTATTACTGACAACGGCTGGATCTCCACCTCCACCTGCTTGCAAGTGTTTGGCGGGCACGGTTTTATCAAAGAGTGGGGCATGGAGCAGTTCGTGCGCGATGCCCGCATCAACATGATTTATGAAGGCACCAACACCATCCAGTCGCTCGACCTGCTGGGTCGAAAAGTGTTGGGTAATAACGGTTCCACACTCAAGAAGTTTGGCAAACTGATCGGTCAGTTGGTGGCTGAGGAAGGCGTTAACGAAAAAATGGCCGAATTCATCACGCCGATTGCCGTTTTGGGTGATCAAATCACCAAATTCACCACTGAAATTGGTTTCAAGGGTTTCCAGAATCCTGATGAAGTGGGCGCGGCAGCGGTGGACTACCTGCGCGTGGCTGGGCATTTGGTGTTTGGCTATTTCTGGGCGCGGATGGCGCAGGTGGCGCTGCGCCAGATCGCAGCCGGTAGCAGTGACCCGTTTTATGCGGCGAAACTGCAAACGGCGCGTTTTTACTTTGCCAAGTTGTTCCCCGAGACGGCCACCGCGATGCGCACGGCGCGCACCGGAGTCAAAGTGCTGATGGACACCGACGCAGCGCTTGCCTGATTATTTAAACCAACCTTAAAAACAGGAGACTTTGTATGAATAAATCGACTAAAACCCTTGCTGGACGGGCACTTCTAGCTATCATATTCTTTTCAATTTCAGCTACTGCTGCAGCTCAGATGTCGCCGGTTGGTTTATGGAAAACCATTGATGATGATGGCAAGACTGAAAAATCCTTGGTGCGAATAACAGAGAGTGCTGGTGTGCTATCGGGTGTGATTGAGAAGATTTTCGATCCGAGCAAACAAGACTCCAAGTGTGATCAGTGCAGTGATGAGCGCAAAGACAAACCGGCTCTGGGCATGACCATTATTCG
>CAIYNH010000950.1 GCA_903927495.1 uncultured beta proteobacterium | reverse complement strand
TGATGTAGCGCACACCCTGATCTAGCGCTGATTTGAGCGCATTCAGACTCTCGGTGGGGCTGAGCTTGTTGTCAATGCCAATCACCTCGAACTTGACCCCCGCAGGATTGCCAGCGCCGCTGAACTTTTCGGCAAAAAACTGGAAGCTCTTGAGCTGATTCGCACCCACCGGACCCATCAAGCCCGAGAGCGGATCGATCCAGGCAATCTTGACGGTTTCACCGCTTTGAGAAAAAACACTTGTAGCCCCCGTCAATAGAGCGCAAGCAGCTATCGTTTTGATACTAAATTTCATGAAGTCTCCTCAATGTGTTGGATCAGCTGCATATGGCTGAACACTTCAAGACTAACCCGGAAAACGCGCGATACCGAGAGGGATATCCCCTAGGACGGATCGCGTAGGTGACAGCCTGCTGATTAACGCAAATCGGGCAGTTGGTAGTCTTTCAGCACTTCACGCAACTTGCTTTTCTGCATTTTTCCGGTGGCACCGAGTGGGATATTGTCAAGAAACACCACGTCATCAGGCACCTGCCATTTGGCCGCTTTGCCTTGGTAAAACGCCAGCAGTTCTTCACGTGTGACTTCCGCACCGGGTTTTTTTACAACCGCCACAATAGGTCGCTCGTCCCACTTTGGGTGTGGCATACCGATACATGCGGCCATAGCCACCGCGGGGTGGGCCACCGCGATGTTTTCGATGTCGATGGAACTGATCCATTCGCCGCCAGACTTAATGACATCTTTGCTGCGGTCGGTGATCTGCATGTAGCCGTCAGCATCAATGGTGGCTACGTCGCCGGTTGGAAACCAGCCATCGACCAGTGGTTGCACAGCATGCGTGTCACCCACACCCTGGAAATACTCTCGCACCACCCACGGTCCTTTGACCAGAAGGTCGCCATAGGTTTTGCCGTCCCACGGCAGTTCGACACCGTCGCCATTGACAATTTTCATGTCAACACCGTAAATCGCACGGCCTTGCTTCAGGCGGATTTTCATCTTGTCGCCTTCCGACATGGTCAAGTGTTTGTTTTTGAGCGTGCACAAGGTGCCTAGCGGGCTCATCTCGGTCATGCCCCAGGCGTGCAACACTTCAACACCGTATTTGTCATTGAAGGCCGTGATCATGGCCGGCGGGCAGGCTGAGCCGCCGATTACCGTCCGCTTCAGGCTGGAAAAGCGAAGGCCGTTGGGTTCCATGTGTCCCAGCAGCATTTGCCACACTGTGGGCACCCCTGCCGCATAGGTGACCTGTTCCAGCTCAATCAAGTCGTATACCGATTTGCCATCCATGCCCGGCCCCGGAAACACCAGTTTGGCTCCGGTCAGTGCCGCTGAATAGGGAATGCCCCAGGCGTTGACGTGAAACATCGGCACCACCGGCAGGATTGCATCGCGGGCTGACAGGCACATCACATCCGGCAAAGCGGCAGCATAGGCGTGCAAAACGGTCGAGCGGTGGCTGTACAAGGCAGCTTTTGGGTTGCCTGTGGTGCCACTGGTGTAGCACATGCTCGAGGCGGTGTGCTCGTCAAACTCGGGCCAGGCGTAGCTGGTGGGCTGAACCGACAGCAAGGCCTCGTAACTCAGCAGATTGGGAATACCTGAATCGGCAGGAAGCTTGTCAGCATCGCACAGAGCTACCCAATACCGCACGCTTGGGCACTTGCTGTGAATGGCTTTGACAATGGGTAAAAACGTCGTGTCAAAGCACACCACCTGATCCTGAGCATGGGTCATTACCCAGGCAATTTGCTCGGGGTGCATGCGCGGGTTGATGGTGTGCAGCACCCGGCCAGAGCCACTGACTCCAAAATACATCTCCATGTGACGGTAACCATTCCAGGCGATCGAGGCCACGCGCTCGCCCATCGACACATTCATGGTGTCGAGCACCCGGGCCAACTGGCGTGAGCGTTGCGCGGCTTCCTTATAGGTGTAGCGGTGGATGTCGCCCTCGACCCGGCGTGAAACGATCTCGCCCTCGCCATGGTGGCGTTCAGCAAACTCGATCAAAGAAGAGATCGAAAGTTGTTGGTTTTGCATCAGTCCTAGCATGTCCTGGCTCCTTTTATGGTTTGAGTGAAGGCGCATGGTACTGCGGATTTTTGAGCCTGTAACCCCTGCCGTCACTTGTATGACAGCTTTTGAGAGATGCCCCTATTGGCACTGGGTCTGAGCCGACTCGGCAACAATCCTGCCATGAACCCCACCCGTGATTCTCTTCCATGCCTCGATGCCGGTTTGCAGTGGCACAACAGCTTTGCCCAACTTGGAGCCGGTTTTTACACGGTGCTTTCACCACAACCGCTAACTGAACCATATTGGGTTGGGCGCTCAGATGCTGTGGCTGACTTGCTGGGCCTTGATGGTGGCTTGCGGTGGTCTGATGCGTTGCTGCAGGCCTTGTCTGGCAACCAGTCTATTACCGGCACGCAACCACTGGCCAGCGTTTACAGTGGCCACCAGTTCGGTCATTGGGCCGGGCAATTGGGCGATGGTCGTGCCCTGTTGTTGGGTGAAGCCGGGGGGCTGGAACTGCAACTCAAGGGCTCGGGCCTTACCCCATACTCTCGCATGGGCGATGGACGCGCGGTCTTGCGCAGCAGCATTCGTGAGTTTTTGTGCTCTGAGGCCATGCATGGCCTGGGCATCCCTACCAGCCGAGCGCTATGCGTGACCGGGTCAGATTTTCCGGTTCGGCGCGAGACCCTTGAAACCGCAGCGGTGGTCACTAGGGTGGCTCCAAGCTTCATTCGTTTTGGACACTTTGAGCATTTTTCTGCAAACAACCAATTCGAGCAGCTCAAAATACTTGCCGACTATGTAATTGACCGGTTTTACCCAAGTTGCCGTGAAGGCGGTCAATTTGCAGGCAATGCCTACGCTGCACTGCTGGGGCAGGTTAGCGAGCGCACCGCGCTGATGGTGGCGCATTGGCAGGCCGTGGGGTTTTGCCACGGCGTGATGAACACCGACAACATGAGTATTCTGGGTCTGACCATTGACTTCGGACCGTTCCAGTTCATGGATGTGTACGACCCACTGCATATCTGCAACCATTCAGACGACCGGGGTCGCTATGCCTTTAACCAGCAACCCAATATTGCTTACTGGAACCTGTTTTGCTTAGGGCAAGCGTTGATGCCGCTGATCGTCAATCAGGAATTGGCGTTGACGGCGCTGGCATCCTTCAAAGAATCTTTTTTGCAAAAACTGCACCAGCTGATGGCTGCCAAGCTCGGATTGGTGGATGCGGCGGCTTTCAGCGCAAGCGGGCCTGCAGCAGGTGATCAGGCGCTAATTGCCGACATTCTGGCGTTACTGGCACAGCAGCACGTGGATTACACAATTTTCTGGCGGCGTCTGTGCCAAGTGCCGCTCAGCGGCGAGTTCGGCCCGGTGCGAGATTTATTTCTTGATGGGCAGAAATTTGATCCGTGGATGCTACGATATAGAGAGCGCCTAAAGCTCGTCGATAAAGCGCTATCGGCGGATTTAATGTATAAGTCCAACCCAAAATACGTATTGCGAAATTACCTTGGTGAACTCGCCATTGAAGCGGCCAAGGTCAATGATTTTTCTGGCGTGTCAACTTTGCTGAAGCTGCTGGAGAAACCCTATGATGAGCATCCAGCATTCAGTGCCAAGGCTGACTTTGCACCGGATTGGGCGAGCCAGATTTCTGTCAGTTGTAGCTCTTGACCAGGAACACAGATCACCATGACAAGCAAAATACGTAAAACAGATGCCCAGTGGCAAGCCTTACTGCAGGAAAAAGGGGCCGAGCCGCTGGCCTTTCAGGTGACCCGCCATGAGGCCACTGAACGCGCCTTCAGCGGCAAATGGGCAAGTAATACCAAAGCCGGGACCTATTCCTGTATCTGCTGTGACAAACCATTGTTTGAATCGGTCACAAAGTTTGATGCAGGTTGCGGCTGGCCGAGTTTTTTTGCACCCGTCGATGAGGCCGCTGTGGCTACCAAATCTGATGGCAAACTGTGGATGCAGCGTACGGAAGTGCATTGCGCCGATTGTGCGGCCCACCTGGGCCATGTGTTTGAAGATGGTCCGGCTCCTACCGGCCTGCGCTACTGCATGAATTCAAGTTCGTTAAACTTTACTCCTACATGAAAATACTGATTGATTTTTTCCCCATCCTGCTGTTTTTCGGTGCCTACAAGATTTATGACATCTACGTTGGCACCGCCGTGCTGATGGCCGCCACCGTATTGCAAATGGCCTTGATTTACGGGATAGACCGAAAACTGCAGATGATGCACAAAATTACACTGGCACTGGTACTGATTTTTGGTAGCCTGACTCTGGTACTGCATGACGACCGCTTTATCAAATGGAAGCCCACAGTGTTGTACGCAGCCATGGCGCTGGGGCTGGCGATTGCGGTGTGGGTTTCGAAAAAGAATTTTCTAAAGTTGCTGTTAGGTAGCCAAATGGCGCTGCCTGAGCCCGTGTGGATGCGTCTGAACGTGATCTGGGTGGTCTACTGTGCTTTCATGGCGTTGATCAACGCTTATGTGGCGGCCTATTACAGCACCGAAGCCTGGGTCAACTTTAAACTCTGGGGCTACGCATTCCCACTGATTTTTATTGTTGGACAGGGTTTTTACATCTCACGCTACCTGGTTAACGACGAGTCCAATACACCATGAACACACCACTCGCAGTCACAGCCCAAGCCATTGAAGCCCGTTTGCGGCAGGTGTTGCAACCCAGTGCGCTGGAGGTGATTGACGAGAGCTGCCAACACCACGGTCATGCGGGAGCCAATGGCAGCGGTTTTGGTACCCACTTCAGGGTGCGAATTACTTCACAAATATTTACGGGCAAATCGGCGGTAGCACGACACAGGTTTGTGTATGATGCGCTCCAAGATTTCATGGA
>CAIYNH010000949.1 GCA_903927495.1 uncultured beta proteobacterium | reverse complement strand
GGCATTGGCAGTAGTAACATCAGCATAGTAAGCATAATCTTTAATATCAACGATATTAAGATTAAAACCGTTACTACCCGTACCGATCTTGTAATAAAAGGCAGGTATCCAGCACATAACCGAGCCATCCGTGTACTGATAGTTGCCATAATTTGCGGACGCAGTATCATCTGTTCCAGTCATTTTGGCAAAACCGGACGGCAGGTTTTTACATAGCCCTACGCCAAAGCCTTGAGCGCCTGCTACGCCTATAGTGCTAATTGCTCTAAGGTTAAATATATTTCCCAGGTTATTAGTAATTGCTAATGATAATCCAGATAATTGCATAATTAGTACAGCGCAATAATGTTGGTAGCTGTCGTATTGGTCAATCTTACCCGCTTAGCTCTGATAGGTAGTATTTGCCCGGATGATAATCCCAAAAATAAGATAGTTGTCCCATCAGCCATATCAACGTTGGCATTGCCGTAGCTCCCAATATATAAAGCCCTGCTAAGTCCAGCCAAGTCAGCGCTGTCATTGGGAGTGACCGCTTGAGCGCTTTCCGCAGGCGCGGTATTTTCTGAGCGTAAATTGGTTGTTTGCATTACAAATTACCCGCTGGATAAAGCGCATAAATACCGGTTGCAGTCGTTAAATCGGCTGCAATGATGGACGCATTGATCTTGACTATTTGACCGGCAATCAAGCCTGTCAATAGAAAGGTGCCGCCGGATGCTAAAGTGCCTGCTACGTTACCGCCCACGGTGACATAAATACCAGTACAGGGGCCACTGGCCAAGTTGGTTGAATTGGTTGCCGTGGTTGCGATACCCTCAAGCTCTGAGTATTCTTTGGCTCCAAGCGTATAACCAACGGTTGAAAATAATTGTCTAGGCATTATTGTTGTCCTTGCATTTTATTAAGTAGATCACCCGACATAGTGCCGGACTGAGTGGATGTTTGACCAAGATTCTTGGCAGTCTGACTGGCATTCATCATGGCTTCTTGTTGTTGGGCTTGTTGTTGTGCTTGGGCGCGTTGTTGCCTGACCAGTGCCACTTGCTCACCGGGCAGAATCAATTCGGGATCTATACCCAGTTTGTCGCTGTACAAATCAGCCCAATGATCCGGGTCAAACTTGTCCAGCACATCAGGGCGCAGCTGTGCTATCTGTCCCAAGTTGCCAACAAATCTATCGATAGAATTGGTGGACACGGCTTTTTGTGCCTGGCTTAACATCGAGACATACTCAATATTGAGATCATGGCCTTGCAGTTCTTCAGGCGGTGGCGGTAACATCCCGGCGCTTAACAGTCGTTCAAACACCGTTTCCACCAAAGGATCAAGCAATTCGTTATTCAGGCGCTCAACTACCGGCCCCAACATCAGCATCTTCTCTTCGTTGCGTGCCGCGACTTCGGTAGCCGTCATGCGTCCAGTATCTTGACTGCTGATCATCATGAATAGATCAGAGAAAAATGCCGCGTTGACCCGTTGCCTGGTATCTTGTTGGGAAGCCAACAGGTTGCGGATGTCCAGGTTGACTTCGTAGGCGGTCTTGATACCTTGCGAGCCACTTTGCGCATCGTAATAACTGACGCCACCGGGGAACAGTTCCGTCTCCCGATTCTTCATGCTTGATGGCACTTGAATCGGTGGGTTTGACTGATAGTCAATGGCCAACAGCTTTCTGAACTCTTGCGATTGCAGGCCTTTAATATCGCCCAACGCTTCCATGCCGGGTGAAACCCCGTAAATATCACCGCCGACGGTTTGCCAACGAGGACACACACAAGGAAACGACTTATAACCGGATTCACGCAAGACAGATTTGTTGGTGGATGACCGCTCAAAGTACACAGAGCGCCATGGCATGTTAATGGAGTCTTTCTTATTGGGATCTCGATCAGTGCGAGGCTCAATGGCATGAACAATCGTGATCCATTGATCGAGTGTGCCGCGTTGATAGGCAGACTTGACCGCACTGGAACAGTTCTCCAAGCCAAACTCGGCAACAATGGCGCCTACAGTATTGTCAAACTCACGATACAACGTAGTAACATCACCCTTCCAGTTGGTGGTGATGGCATATTCGCCAATGGTAAAAGGGTGCAGGTGGATGACATTCTTGTAGTCTTCGGCAATCAGTGCGGCCGACGTGCCAAATGCGCCCAGCTCTTCATACATGGTATGCAGGACACGGTACAGATTGGACTTGGCCATCACATCACCAACCTGATCAGTCACGGCATTCAGCCAGACCTTGACCGGCTGGTACTGCATCAAGTCGCTATCGCTCACCGACAATCTAAACCAGGGCCGTGAAGGCGAAGTCATGCCCGACATCATCCCGGCCGATAACACTCTTAATGCACGGGTACCGGTTGAGTCATAAATGGAATTGAAGCGCTTAAAGCCCCGATTTCGGTCACTGATAAAATAGCGCCCGTTCACCGGCAACAGATTGGCCGACACTTCCATCCATTGACCCATCCAGCTCGAGCGTTCTTTTTTAAGAGCGCCCCAGCGTTGGCTCAATAATTTGACTTGATCGTCCATTAGCTGCCGAGCAAGGTCTTCTTGCCCAGCGTAGCAGGATCAATCGCTTGTCCTTGTCCGCCGGTTAACAGGGTTGTTGATGGGGTAACACCACCACCCGCTACATTATTGGCAGACGTGGATGCTTTGACCGCTGCCACATCAGGCGATTTCGCCAACTGAGGGGGAGGCGGTGGTGGAGGTGGAGCCGATGGAGCAGAAGAGCCGCCAAAACACATAAGATAATCTCGCTGTAGGAATTTACAGCGAGTGTAATGCCCATTTACATTATCATCCGCACCTGTGGCTAAACCAACGGGTGCGGCACTTAACAATGTCTCTTATCGTTGATTTGCTGCACTCAAACTTCAGAGCAATAGCGGCGTAGGTTAAGCGGTCTGGCTCGTCTGGATCACCCAACTCCCTGATCAACTCGCAATCATGGTCAGTTAAGCGGGCTTTGGGGTGCTTCTCTCCATGAACTTTACACATTAGCGCTTTAAGTAGGGGTCATAAGTGCGCATAGATTCAGCGCGGGAGTTGTGACTATTGCCAAACGGGTTCTTGGGAGATACGGGAAAGGCGAAGGTGAGTGCCAGTGCGTCAGCCTTATCAGGTGACCGGCCAATAACAGCTTTAATATCATCCTTGCTGCATAGCCTGAATTTGTCGCCCTGGAAAGTATAAGTAGTTGCGCACAGCTCCTCTTTTAATTCCTTGTCATCCGCCAGGTTACCGCCCGACTTGATCCACTTGGATAACTCAAAATACATTTCAGAGCGCTTGTTAAAATAACGATTATCGAGCGCAACACCGCCAAACTGAACACCAATAGGGTCTTTTCCTATCTGCCTGAGCGCGTCCACTACACCCGCACCATAGCCACCTGTTTCATCAACAAAGCACGCATCAGCATTATGGGTATTGATGTCTTGGCTAACTTGAGACGCCACCAGCATAGTGTCAGGTATCTTCATTAAGCGAATGGGCCATGAGGCCATGCCTTGCCGCCTTGCTATTGCGCTGGAGTCGTCGCCTTGCCTTGCTACGTCGACACCAAGAATAATAGCCGCATGACTTTGTGAGCCAATTGGATCAACCCTCGCCATAGATGCTTCAACATCATCCAGGCCGAACAATGCATTAGACGAAGCCGAAGGAAACGCGCCACGCACACGGACACGCACAAAGTCAGAGTCTTCACCATAATCATCAACCCATTTTTGCAACTGGGTTTTGTTGGTCATCTTGACAGTGCGACTATCAATCTGCCTGGTTATCCATCGATGCTTGAACTTACCAAAGCACTCGCGAAAGCGTCCTATGTTTTGCGTAGGATTACCAAAACAACACCAGATAATCTCAGTATCAGAGTCAGTCAGCGCACCTTCTGATACCTCCCATATCATGTCGTGTATGGCAGAGGCTTCATCGAATATCAATAGAACCCTAGATCCCTTGTTATGCAATCCAGCAAACGCCTCGGTGTTGCGCTCTGACCAGGCCACCATATCAATGCGCCACGTTTTCTCATGCTCTACATCGACAGAAAATATCGCTGTTGCAGTAAATTTAAACCAATCCCGGGTAATGCACAGCCGGTACCACTTGGCTAATTCTGCCCAGGTCTTGGTCTTTAACTGGTTTTCAGTGTTGGCTGTAACCACTCCCTTGGTGTCTGACTTCGTACTGATGGCCCATAGAATAATCCACGAAACTAGGGCAGATTTTCCGATGCCGTGGCCCGAAGCTACTGCAATCTGAATAGCTTCTTGGGTTGAAATTTCACCTGCTTTAAGTTGATCGCCAATCTCTGTAAGCGTTTGAACCTGCCACTCATCCGGGCCATCAAATGCTGACAGCTCACCAACTCCCCAGTTGAATGCGTAATAAACAAATTCCAACGGATCATGATCAAGTGCCCCAATCGTATTAATCAGTTCTAGCTCTAAGTTTTCGCTGCTCATTAGCATCCTTTAATCGTTCGGCAAGCTTCATGTTTACATTAACCTCAAGACGATCAACATACAGCCCGGCGGCTCGACCTCTTGATACTTCTGCAGATATAGCAGGGCCATAGCTATCTATTTTCTCAGCGCCCCTGCTCAGATCATCCAATCGCGATAAATGTACTGCCAGCGTTAAACCGACCGCCTCCAGAATTGGCTTTCTTAATTCTTCGACCCTTGCCCTAACCATATCCTTTTTCATCAGAATCGATGCTTTAGCATGGATGGTTTCAGCCTTCATTTTGTCAGCACTGTAGGCCGCACGATAAGCATCAGCACCTGTCATGCCAGAGGCGACACCTTGAGCAAACTTATCTTGTTTATTAGTTAGTTCCATAACTCAATCATAACAACCAATATCTTCATCTTCCGCACTACCGCTGATGCTTGGGGGTATGGCTTTCTGTTGACCGCTTAACCCCGCAGTCATAACACCATTTTTCATGGCGACTATGCAGGATCATCCAGTGGGTATGTTTGCACTCCGATTTTAGGTGTGCCGGTAGATTAAACAGATTAATCGGTTGCAGGCTTAACATGGGCCATGTTAGCGCCATAACCGATCCACGCCCTCGCGAAACAAAACCCTAATCGCAATCATCACGATGCCAATCACTAACACTAAGCCGATCACCACATAAACCAACGGCATCACGTAAGGCGCTATTTTTTGACGCACTTATAAATCACTCCGATCCCTACACTCCACCGAGCACCAGCGCCCGATAACCGGCTTACCGTTACACACTACCGCTTCAACTTCATTCCCGCAGACAACACACGCCCCACTGCCCACAATGTCAATTTTTGCAGCGTCGCAAATGTTTTTGATAGAGACATCAAGGAAGTGTTGTTGGCGGATGTCGGTCAAGTCTATGTCGTCAGCCATGTTTACTTGCTCGCTTCCTGAATAACCAAGGTATCAACCACCAACTTCGTATAGCCAACAATGTCATGCCATGAATCGTGATACTCAGGATCTCCGTTCAAAATTCGACCCATCTTGTGAGCCAGCATCTCAAGGGCTTCTTTTTTGTCATCACTGATCGACAACCAGTTAGGGCTATCAGCCATCGCTCTTTTAATGTTTTGTGTAATACGAGCATGCCCAT
>CAIYNH010000948.1 GCA_903927495.1 uncultured beta proteobacterium | reverse complement strand
GTTCTGGCCGCGTTTGTCGGTTACGCGGCCTCCTGGTACTTCGGCATGGTCGAGGGCAACTTTGCCCTGCTGCTGTTTTTAGCAACCTTGGTGACTGGCATCTACTGGCTGGCTGAGCGTTTTTATTTTTTGCCGCAACGTCAAAATGCCGCTGCGATGCTTGAAGCCGAATCTTTGCGCCGCAGCGACGAACTGACCAAACTCGGCATCAGCAAAATCGACGGCAATGTTGACGAAGCCAAAAGCAAAATTCTGGCCCAGCCTTGGTGGCTGGACTGGACTGCGGGCTTGTTCCCGGTAATCATTTGCGTATTTATTTTGCGCTCCTTCCTATTTGAGCCGTTCAAAATTCCTTCAGGCTCAATGATTCCAACCCTGCTGGTGGGCGATTTGATTCTAGTTAACAAATACCACTATGGACTGCGTTTGCCGGTACTCAATACCAAGATTACCGAGGGCAATGCGCCCCAGCGCGGTGACGTTATGGTGTTTCGCTACCCGCCCAAACCCAGCCTGGACTACATCAAGCGGGTGGTTGGAGTACCGGGTGACGAAGTGGCTTACCTGAACAAGCGTCTGACCATCAATGGCAAGGCACTTGAGACCAACACCGTGCCTGAGTTTTTTGATGAAGATGCCATGCGCTACTTCAAACAGTTTGAAGAAACCCTGGGCGACAAGCCGCACCGCTTGCTCAACGACGACAACCGTCCGGCGTTTGTTCCCGGAGCCGATGAGTTTGAGTTCAAAAAAAATTGCCGCTACAGTATTGAAGGCGTAGTTTGCAAGGTGCCGCAGGGGCATTACTTCATGATGGGCGACAACCGAGATAACTCGCTCGATTCGCGCTACTGGGGCTTTGTTCCGGATAAAAACATAGTTGGGCGAGCTTTTTTTGTCTGGATGAATTTTGGCAGCCTCAAGCGCATTGGTTCCTTCAACTGATCAGGAGATTCGCATGACGATCCCATTCAAAACCAAACAACGGGGCATTTCGTTTATCGGAGTACTCTTTGTGGGTGGGTTAGTGGCCGTTGTCGGGGTAGTGGTGGCGCAGGCCATTCCGACCGTGCTTGAATACAAGGCAGTCGAAAAAGCCGTTAACAAAGCCAAGGACGGCAACACTGTGGCTGAAGTTCAGAGTTTGTTTGACCGGGCCTGTGCCGTTGACAACATCACTGCGTTGAAAGGCAAGGATCTAGATGTTGCCAAGGTGGGCGATAAAGTGGTGGTTAGCTTCGCCTATGAACGTGAAATCCACCTCGCTGGGCCTGCCTTTTTGACCCTTAAATACGCTGGTAAATCCAAGTAATGCGCAATCAGGAGTTGGTTTGAAAGACGGGTTATTGGCACTTCAGACACGTTTGCAACATGTTTTTGCTGACACCAACTTGCTTACGCGAGCGCTGACACATCGCAGTTTTTCCATCGACCACAACGAGCGCCTCGAATTCCTGGGCGACTCGGTGCTGGGTGTAGCAGTGGCTGACATGCTCTACAAACGCTTGAAAAACCTGCCCGAAGGTGACCTGTCCCGGGTGCGTGCCAGTTTGGTCAAGCAGGAAACATTGCACCAATTGGCGCTGACTCTGGGCTTGCCCGAGATCATCCTGCTGGGTGAAGGAGAAATGCGCTCCGGCGGCCAAAAGCGCCCATCCATCCTGGCCGATGCGCTCGAGGCCGTGATTGGTGCGGTGTATTTGGACGCGGGGTTTACTTGCGCGCAGGCCTTGGTGCATCGCCTCTACATGGCCGTGGAAATCAATCCAGGAATGGATGGCATTGGAAAAGACCCGAAGACCGAACTGCAGGAGTGGCTGCAGGGCCGCAAAATGAAACTACCCCTCTACCAGGTGGTGGCCACCCTGGGTGTGGCACACAAGCAAACATTCGACGTTGAATGCGAAGTCACCGAATTCAATTTGTCTGAACGCGGTATTGGTGGTTCACGTCGGGCCGCTGAACAGGTTGCCGCCAGCGCCATGTTGCAAACACTTAAATCCAGGGGAAATTCATGATCGATACCAAGTCAACTACCAAACATAAAAAACCAAAACCAGGTCTTGCAGACACTACCAAATCAATAGCTATCAACACCGCTGCGACGGGCGTTGAAGTTCAATCTAACCTTGAGGATTTATTGGCTGGCATGCGCCGAGACATGCGTCCGGCCGGGGCTGTGGAAGCCCCGGTGGCCGGTCAGCGCTGCGGTTTGATCGCCATTGTGGGCAAACCCAATGTAG
>CAIYNH010000947.1 GCA_903927495.1 uncultured beta proteobacterium | reverse complement strand
GGCGCCAGCGGGCGCATCACGCCAATCGAGATAAATGCTACGGTGATTGGTGCTGGAGAATCGATCAGAATGATCTCGCTGTGCCGCGATATTTCGGACCGAAAGGCGGATCAGGCGGCGTTGATCTCCAGTCGGGACGAAGCCGTGGCACTGCTTGGCCAAGTCAGCCGGGCGCAAAGTGAGCTGCGTGCCCTGAATGAGACGCTGGAAGATCGTGTCGCGCAACGCACGCTCGCATTGGAAGCCGCCAACAACACGCTACTAAAAGCGCAGGATGAGCTTGCCAAATCCGAGGCTAACGCCGTGCTCGCGACGTTGGTGGCCGATGTCTCGCACGAACTCAGTACACCGCTAGGCAATGCCTTGATCACTGCTTCAACACTCGTTGAGCAAAGTGAGGCGTTTCGCAGATCGGTCCATGCTAATCAGGTTCGTCGCTCGGATATGGTGGCATTTGTCGACTCCATGCAGGACGGAAATGCCTTGATGCTGCGAAACTTGGAGCGTGCAGTCGACCTATTGGAAAACTTTCGGCAAGTGGTCAATGATCAGGCCAGCGAAAAGCGCAGGACCTTCGATTTGGCAAAGCATGTGCAGGAAATCGTGGCAACCCTGGCACCCAGCTTCAAGCACAAGCCGCACCGTGTGGTGGTTGATATTGCCCCCGGCATACTGATGGATAGCATGCCTGGTGCATTGGGGCAAGTGATCATCAATCTGGTCAACAACGCCTACCTGCATGCCTTTGAAGGGCGCTCAGAGGGTGTCCTTGTGATCAGCGCACAAGCTACCACCAACCAAGTCGAGCTGCAAGTAAAGGACAACGGAGTGGGTATGTCGCCGGATCAGGTGGCACGCTTGTTTGAGCCATTTTTCACTACCAAGCAAGGGCGCGGCGGCACTGGGCTGGGCATGGCCATCGTCAGCAACCTGGTGTCCAAGGTCCTTGGCGGCCATATTGAGGTACGTACCGAAGCAGGCATAGGTACCCAATTTGACGTACGTCTTCCCTTACAGGCACCTGGAGACCATGGCCAAGCGTGATCCTATGTCACGAAGGCGCGCGGTGATGTGAGCTCAAAGCCTTAGGACTTGACTTCCAGGAAGCGGCCAGTCGTAGGCGTGGGCATCCGCTGCACACTTGCCTCAGACTGCCCCGCTGCCAAAGTCAGCAATGTGGATGGGACGCCACCGATTGATTGACAGCTTTATGGAACTTCAACGCTGAACAGTCTTTTTCTGCCCGGAACCTGTCACCCGGGAGACCCGCTGCTGGTCATCAGCGGGTGCAGCCGTCTCGTAATTCGTGCCCATATTGCCGCTGGTCGCTGTGAGGGATCGAGTGTCGGCTATGCGCAATCTCAATTTGCCTCAGGACTGCAGCCGGTCAGGTTTACCCGCATGGTGCCCATTGCCGACGATGACTTTCTTAAAATGTCTGCCCGATACCAGCCATTGAATCCATCAAGTGATGCTCACCGGATTGACTGCGAAGTTCCATAAAGCTGCCCTTCAATTCACCTCGGCAGATTCACATTGCCGACATTAGCGGTAAAAAAGCCTGCGGCAAGTGTGCAGCGGGACCTGACGACCACGAATGGCCGATTCCGGGAAATCCAGTGTTCGCCCGCCGCCGCCTCAAACATGCCAGCGACCACACAAACGTGGAAGTGCACATGGCCGTTCAGGCTGGAGCCGAACCG
>CAIYNH010000946.1 GCA_903927495.1 uncultured beta proteobacterium | reverse complement strand
CCTGTACCAGCTCATTGGCAAGCGGGTTGAGTTTGAGGCTGCTGTGCGGCAGGCGCATCTCAAATTAAAAACCGGCTTCTTTAGCTGGCTGGTCACTTACCGGCCACAAAATCTGATCACCGGGCCGATCATCTACAGCATGATCATTCCGATGCTGGTATTGGATGCGTGCGTGAGCTTTTACCAGGCTACCTGTTTCCCAATTTACGGCATCATCAAGCTGCGCCGCGGGGATTTCATTGTGTTCGACCGCCAGCAACTGGGCTACCTGAACTTCATCGAAAAATTTCATTGCACATACTGCGCCTATGGCAACGGTCTGATGGCTTATGTGACCGAGATTGTGGGACGGACCGAGGAATACTTTTGCCCCATCAAGCATGCTCGAAAGATGCTCGGCGCACATTCGCGCTACGCTCGTTTTCTGAGTTACGGCGATGCCGATAGCTATGCTGCCAAACTGGAGAAATTCCGGGTCAATTTGGGCGACCCGAAGCGGATAGACAGTACAGGCGGCTGAAGGGCCCTGTGCAGACTGTGGCGTGGGCACGGTGGGGGGTCGCGGTGCAGCCGCCTTTGCGCTTTCAGGCGGCACAGTTCAATTCAATTGGATGCTGCTCATGGGATTCGGCAGCGTGCCCATTGCGGGTGCTCCCGCTTTGGTCAAGCTGACCTTCGGAGGCGCCGCGCAATTCGTGCCGACTGTCCGACTCTAGTGCAGCGTATCCGGAAATACAGAAGTTCAAATTGACCGCCAGATTGCAATGGGATGGACGCTCCCACCCTAACGGCATCGCGATGTGCCAAAGTGGCGATGCGATCAACCACTTAAACCAGACAGGAGCGTCCAATATGAAGGTTACAACAGTTGGCATCGATTTGGCCAAGAATGTGTTTCAACTCCATGGGGTCAACGAGGCCGGCAGGCCCGTCATCAAGAAGCAGCTGCGCCGTGACCAGGTCGCTGCATTCTTTATCAATCTGCCGCTCTGCCTGATCGGTATGGAGGCATGCGGCAGTGCTCATTACTGGGCTCGAAAACTGGAGGGTTTTGGTCACACCGTCAAATTGATATCCCCCCAGTTTGTCAAGCCCTACGTCAAGACAAACAAAAACGATGCAGCCGATGCTGAGGCGATCTGTGAGGCGGTGGCACGGCCAAACATGCGCTTTGTGCCAATCAAAAATATTGAGCAGCAAAGCGTGCTGTCTCTGCACCGTGTACGTCAGGGTTTTGTGAAAGCCCGTACTGCACAGGCCAATCAGATCCGTGGCCTGCTCTCGGAGTTTGGTTTGATCATTCCCCAAGGCATTGGGCATATCGCAAACCGAGTGCCTGAGCTGATTGAAGATGCCAGCAACGAATTGCCTGGATCATTTCGCTTGCTTGTGCAGCGCTTGCTTAATCATCTCAAAGAGCTCGATACCCAAGTTGATGAACTGGAATCACAAATCGTGAGGTGGCATCGACAGAGTGCAGCCAGCAATAAACTGGCGCAAGTTCCTGGCATCGGCCCCATCACCGCCAGCGCATTGGTGGCGTCTCTTGGTGATGCCAAGAACTTTGACAGTGGCCGGCAAGTGGCGGCGTGGCTGGGCCTTGTGCCCAAGCAGCACTCCAGTGGTGGGAAACAGAACCTACTGGGCATGAGCAAACGCGGTGACTCGTATCTCAGAACACTCTTGATCCACGGGGCGCGCTCTGCCATTTACCACGCTGGGCAAAAGACCGATCAAAACCAAACGTGCAAGTGGATCAATGCAATAGTGATTCGCCGCAACAAGAATGTAGCGGCAGTGGCGCTGGCCAACAAGAATGCCCGCATCGTGTGGGCGCTGCTCACCCATGATCGAGAGTTCCGACCTGACTACACGCGTCACACTGTGGGCGTGTAGTCAGGTCGGCAGAAAGAAGTAGAAGCGACAACAAGGCAGGGGGAACTGAACCACCGATTGCTCAGGCGATCATGAAGTGATGGCAAATCAGGTAAGACCGTGGTTGGCAAAGCCCGACAATGACCGCGCACATTAGAGTGCGAGATTGCGATTGGGGCGTCAACCAGCGAATCCCATCAAGGACAGTGACCAAAAGTCACACCAAAAGTCCGAATGTACGGGTGCAATCTTTACCTTTGAGTCACCATGAATTGAAAGCCTGGCATTAAGGGGGCGTCCATGTACGGTCATTGCTTTCGGCTCCAGACACCAAGCCGAAACACCAATTCCTGCTCAAACGTG
>CAIYNH010000945.1 GCA_903927495.1 uncultured beta proteobacterium | reverse complement strand
TTCAGGGAGTCTTCACCATGTCTACCAACTTCATCGGTGTCTTGCTTTCCAACAGTCCGAACTACACCGTCAACACTGGCTTTGCCACTCAGTTGTACGACGCGGACGGCAGCCAGACGATCACTGTTCAAACCGGCGCTTCACTCTCGCTGATGGGTGCCCTCGGTGCCAACAGCGTGCGCTTGTTCGGCAACACAAGCGCCTGGCAGGTGTACCACGACGGCTCGACTGCGATGTTCATCAACACCGACGGCAGTCGCGTCGAAATTCCGGCCAACCTGGTGGTGCAAACCTTGCTGTTTGATGACGGCACACGCAGCCTGAGAATAGACACCAGCAGTGGTGCAGCCACCGTAATGCTGGACAGCCAAGCGCTGGGTGCTTCGGCGGCGGCCATCAGTGCGGCGGGTACTGGCGGCACCACGCCACCCGAAACGGGCAGTACGGTACAAACGCCTTGGACGCTGGTGATGACGAACTCGTCAGGGATTTATTCCAGTGATGGCACGGTGGATGGGACGGGGTATGCGCTGACACCATCTTCCTGGAGTTCAAACCAAAAAATCACCGTCAATGTCGATAAAAGTCTGGCTGTATTGCAAATTAGTGACAAGGTTTATGGAACAGATGGGTCAGTCGCCGGAACCCAGTTGCTGGGGCAAGATATATACAATCCCAGCCACAATTACCTGATGGGCAATAAGATCGCCATCACCAACGGTGGTAGTTTTTCTAATATCGGTCAAGGTGGCTTGGTGACCGATGGCACGGTAGCCGGCACCACCTTGGTTGCCGATTTGCCCAATGGCATTGTGGATGCTGCAAATCAGGTGATCTGGAGTGCTGTGGCCACAACACCCTATGGCAATGAGCTGTTCCGAACAGTTATAACCAGCAGCGGTGCAACGACCACGATGGTGAAAGATATTTATTCTGGCTCCGGTAGTGGTATAGAGGAAAGCTCCGGCGCAACTGGCTTGATAGGACCCGCTTTTTTGCCAAACGGAAAATTAGTCTTTCGAGGCGTTGATGACGTGCATGGGACTGAACCGTGGGTAAGTGATGGCACTGACGCAGGCACGTTCATGTTGGCGGATTTATCATCTTCCTACTGGATCAGACCTTTGTTCTACCCCTTGGGCAACAAGGTGGCCTTTACAGCAAATATGAGCAATAGTTCATTGGTCGGTCAGAACGGCAACGTTGGATGGGAACTGGTTTTCACCGATGGCACCAGCGTGGGCACTACTGCTATGGACATCAATCCAGGCAGCAGCAGTTCCAACCCCAGAATCATCACCAAAGCCAATGGTTTGTTGTATTTCACGGCTACCGCACCCAACAGCAACAATGTTTCCACGCTCGGTATCTTCTCCACTGATGGCACCAGCTTTACTCGCCTGGCCGACATCAGCAGCGATGCCACGCTCCTCGGCCAAGTCAACGGCCTGCTTTACTTCACCGCTACTGCACCCAATAGCAGCAACGTCGCCACTCAGGGCTTGTTCTCCAGCAACGGTACAACTTTCAACCGCCTAGCCGACATC
>CAIYNH010000944.1 GCA_903927495.1 uncultured beta proteobacterium | reverse complement strand
TCATCCCTATCAAGGATGTCTGGCTTTACCCGTTGAACAAACATTTCCTCTCGGCCTTGCGCCGCTAACATCCTGTACGGGAAGACCGAATACTTACGCTTTTGTAGCACCTGGATGTGCCACGTAAACTTTTCCGTGGCACTTATCATGGCAAGTCTGACAGGTCTTTTTCAGCGCGGTAGTTCTTATTACGTGCGCATCGTCCTCCCCCAAAATCACCCGCTAGCTACAAAACAGCGAAACGGTCGGCACACGTACCAGCAACACCCGTACCGGCCCCCGACTTTCAAAACGTTGACATCGATTCTTTGGCGCTGACGCAGCCATGCAGTGTGGACGTTGAGCAGGTCGCTCTGCACGCTGTCGGGCAATTCGGTCTGGTAGCCAAACTCACTGACTTGGGTCTCAATGGCGTGGCTCGGGCCTGCATTTTGGGCAACCTCATGGGCCGCATAGCAGAGCCGGCCTCAGAGTTGGCCACCTGGGAGTGGCTCCAAGCCAACAGCACCTCGGGGGAGCTGCTCGATGTGGACTTCGCTGGTCTGTCGCACATGCGCCTGTACCGAGCCAGCGACGAGTTGATGCGCCAGCGTGATGCGATAGAGAGCCACGTCTTTGGCGCAGTGACGAATTTGTTTGGACTACAGGAGAGCCTAGCGTTTGAAGATGGCGCTGCGCACGGTGTACGCCAACGCGCTCAAACACAACAATGAAGCACTGGCCAAAGCTGGCTGAGTTGGGCAACTCGTTGCCGTCTGGAGCCATTCAAAAAACTCGCAACCACTTTGAAGCAGCGCCTCGATGGCGTGGTGCGCGGTATGTTGGACAACCGCAGTAACGCTTATGTCGAGGCCATGAATGGATTGCTCCAGCAGGCCAAACGTGCAGCCAGAGGTTTTAAAACTGCCACCAACTTCATCGCGATTGCGTACCTGCGAATGTCCAAGCTTGAGCATTTACCAAGCAATCCAATGGCACCAGCCGTTTCGCCCAAATACGGCGTGCTAATCCATCGCTGCCTGTGATGTCAAGTTCCATACGAAACGGCATAGAGCCGTCGAATCAAACCCATCCCCGGTTAAAAATGGCATCCCATATTTAAAAAGTTTCCCATTCGTCTGCACTTGCCACTGCAGGTGCCTTGGCCGTCACAACTGGCTTCGCCACATTGCCAGGTTTTGACAGAGCTGGCTTGCCGAGCGCAACAGGTCGGGCCATCCTTGGCGCTGATAAGTTTGCAGAGTTGCGGTGCTGGTTGCTTCCAAAAGCCGCTTTTCCGGGTGTCACGGATCGCACAGAGACTGACGAAATGGATTCGCTCGAAGATAACTTGAAAATATCCACCAACTGCACCAAATCCTGTGCCTGACTCTTCAGGCTACTCGCGGCAGCGGCCATCTCCTCAACCAGCGCCGCGTTCTGCTGGGTAGCCTGATCCATTTGCATCACTGCTTCACCCACTTGCGAGACCCCGGATGCCTGTTCACCACTGGCAGCGCTGATCTCGCCCATGATGTCAGTGACCCGGCGGATCGAACTCACTACCTCCGTCATCGTCTCGCCAGCCTTGTCCACCAACGCAGTGCCTTGCTCGACCCGCTCGACGCTGGCGTTGATCAGGCTCTTGATTTCTTTGGCCGCTTCAGCGCTGCGTCCCGCCAACGATCGTACTTCAGAGGCTACAACGGCAAACCCCCTGCCCTGTTCTCCGGCACGGGCGGCTTCAACGGCCGCGTTCAGAGCCAGTATGTTGGTCTGAAAGGCGATGCCGTCAATCACACTGATGATGTCGGAAATTTTGCGTGACGAGTCATTGATGCCTTTCATGGTCTGCACTACCTGGCTAACCACTTCTCCACCCTGCACTGCTACCGTGGAGGCGCTCATGGCGAGTTGGTTGGCTTGGCGGGCGTTATCGGCGTTCTGTTTAACAGTGGTACCGAGTTCTTCCATGGAGGCGGCAGTCTCTTCCAGTGCACTGGCTTGTTGTTCGGTGCGCGCCGACAGGTCGTTGTTGCCCTGGGCAATCTCGGCAGATGCTGTTGCCACGCTTTCGGAACCTTGACGCACTTTGGCCACCACATGGGAAAGGCTGTCTTTCATGCTGCCCATAGCCTGCAGTAGCTCTGCTGTTTCGTCTGTTCCTCGGGCTTGCACATCACAAGTCAGATCACCTTGTGCAATATCTTTGGCCGCTTTCACTGCTTGCGCTAAAGGTTTGGTAATCATACCTGTCACCCACCAGCCCAGGCCAATTGATAAGACAATTGACAGGAACAGCATGATCAACGTTGTCCATATCGAACGCGCATATGCCACTTCCGCGTCAGCAAAACTTTCATCGGAACCCTTGGCATCTGCAGCCACCAGTTCTTCCGTCAGTTTGTACAAAGCCCTGAATGCAGTTCGCGAGTCACCACGCAAATAGGCAAGAGCAGCATCATGATCAGACTCGCCGGCAGTGCTCAGCGCAAACAGTTTCACGTTGGTGGCGTAGTAGGCGTTCAAACTCAGCTTGAATTTTTCCCATTCGGCTTTTTCTTGAGCGTCGGCAGGCAGGCTTTCAAATTTGCGCATGATCACCTCTAACTTCGGCTTGTCGCTGACAAATCTGGCCAGCTCGGGTGCTTTGTCTTCGGGCTTGCTCGCAACCACATGCTGTAACTCAGCTCTGCGCATGTCGTTGACCAGACCTTGTATCTCGCTTGATGTTTTCAAACTCACCACCCAATTGGTGGCCAATTCCGCTGCATCTGCGTGAATCGCAGACAAATTACGCAATGCCATGCCACCAGCAATGGCTGTCAGTAGCACAAGGATCAGAAATATCGCGCCCAATTTGACGCCGATTTTGAAGTTAGAAAAAGACATTTGATTTCTTTCAGTGGAAATTGAGGTCTGCTGACATTTGAAATAACCTATTTGCTGATGTGTTGTAACTTCATT
>CAIYNH010000943.1 GCA_903927495.1 uncultured beta proteobacterium | reverse complement strand
GGTGCGGCAGGTGTTTCGCACAATGCTTTGAAGCTGCGCCATCAAAGTTTGGAAGCTATGCACCGCAGAGCCGTCATCGAGGGTTCGACTGAGCACCTTCTTCATCGCAGCATCTGAACGCGTGGCAGGCGCCACCGGGTCTCGCACAAGCTTGGCTGCCTGATCCTCATCAGCGAACATCAACTCGCGCCAGACATCACGCATGTGCCACTCTACGTAGTAGGCCAGCATGCAAAGAAAAATGTGCGCACGCAGTCACCCGGCTTATTGGGCACCTTATGCGCTGGTGGGGACAAGCGGGCGGTAAGTTGACATATCATTGATCTTGGCTAACATGGCCAAGTTCTACAACTTACAGGCTTCCATCATGCAAACACTCACTTCTGCGAAGGTACAAGCCAATTTTGGGCAAACCATTGACATGGCCAAAGCCGGTGAACCGATCACGATTACCCAGTACGGTCGGCCGACAGTGATGCTCTTTTCTTATAAAGAGGGTGCCGAACTCATCCGCTTGCGCGATGCTGCACGCCTGAGTCATTACTTTGAGGAGCGCCAAGCACTCGTTGCGCAAGACGCACCAGCGCTTTCAATGGACAACGTGAACACCCTGCTGCATGAACTACGCGATTAAAAAAGTTGTTGTTGACAGCAACATCCTCATCAGCGCAGCCATCTACCCCACCTCAGCTTCTGCCAGAGCGCTTCAGCTGGCCGTGATGTTTTGCGAGTTGTACCGATCAGACGAAACCACCGCAGAGATCGAGCAGGTTTTGCTGCGCGACAAGTTTGACCGGTACTTTGCTGCAGGTGGGCCCACTCGGGCTGACTTTTTGTCGATTTACAAAGATGTCGCAGTGCTTGCGCCGGTTACAAAAATTGCCACTGATTGCAGCGACCCCAAGGACAACAAATTTTTGTCTTTGGCGCTGTCGGTCAATGCGGATGTTCTGGTCTCTGGCGACCGCAAGCACTTGCTCAGTATGCATCCCTATCGTGGCATGCCCATCCTCTGCGAAGCCGACTTTGTGCAATGGGTGTCGGATAGCGAGGCTGCAAAATGAAAACTGGCTTGCTTCGCTTGTTTGCCATGCTGGCGTTGCTGCTGACGTTGTTTGGCGCCTGGGCGCAAGAAGACGACATTGCAGATGGGTTCAAAAAGCTGGATGCGGCTGAGGAACAAAGGCTGCGGGCGGTGTTGGCCGAGCCGGTGCCGCAAGGCGCAGTGCGTACCACATTGGAAAAGCACCTTGCCGACAAGGATCATGCTGCCAAGCTCCTTGGCGACTTGGCGCAACGTGAGGCCGTCGTTCGTCAGCTCGTGGATTTATTTCCAACGCCAGTCTGGAAAAACGCTCTTGCCGATATATTGCTGATGCAAGGAAAAATGGAAGAGGGAAATGAGCTAAGACACCAAACAGTTCCGACATCAGATATTCACTCCGGTACGATGTTTTTAGCCAAAATGGCCTGTGATTTTTTCCACCAAAATAACAACGATGCGGCCCGTGTTGCTTTTGCAGAAACCGAACGCAGACTGGCACAAGCCAAGCAGAGTCAACTTAGTGCACAGCAAAAAAAATTCCATTCCAGTGCTTCCGCCGTTTACTTTCGCTGTCTTTCGGCTTTGGAAGAAAGGCTGGGGCACCACATGCAATCCATCAAGGCCGCAGAAGATGCCGTGCAGAATGCACGAAGTTCTCTTGAATTGACCTCACTAGATAACTTATACGTTCTTGAATCTGTTGCTTTGGGTTTGGAAACAAAATTACAGGCTTACCGCTCTGCGGGACGCCTGCAAGATGCCGAGAACACGCTGGCCGAGTGGGTCCGGTACGTTCGCGAAGTGCAGTTGTCAAAGGACTATTTTTACAAAGTCTATGCGGGGGCGGGTAGCTTGAGGTTTTCGCAGCGCGAGTTTGACAACTCAGAGCAGTTGATGCTCAAAGCTGACAAGGTACTGGCAGATTTGGGTAATGCGCCTACGCGTAAATGGCGCATCTCCAACGTGAGGGGCATTTTCAATGCACTTTCGGGACAGAAAAAATGGCCCGAGGCTTTGCGAGAGATTGAACGCTTAGACCAGCTTGCGGGCGATGACCCACGCCGCAAGGGTCAGGTAAGTTTCCCGTTTGACCGCGCCGTGGTGTACTTTGGCAACCAGCGTTACACCGATTCAGCTCCGTTGTTTGAGCAATCAGCCAATCAAAGCCGCAAAACTTACGCAGAGAGCCACTTTCAGGTCGCTCAATCGGTGGGCCTGCAAGGTGCATCC